>JBAHZW010000138.1:0-8054 GCA_037132835.1 Colwellia sp.
CGTTTTCATACGCTCAATCTATGGAGAGACTCTACTTGGCTGAAAAACTTAAAGAGTTAGGCGCAATTAATTTAGATAGTGATATATTACATTAACTTTTTGGACGTATTATTTGCATCACAACGGAAGTGAAAACAATAACTTAAGCCAAAGTAATAAAGATGTTGAAGCTTGTATCCAATATTACCATTAGAGCAGGCTTCATACATCAAACGGGGACTGCTCTGCAATTGAGTTTGAGCAGTCCACAATAAAGGTGTCTTATGTCACTTGACCAGAACAAGCCTCTTTTTGAAAAATATAATTTTAAATAAGTAGGGGCTGTTGATCTTTCGAGATTGTTTTAGCTCGAACAAAATTTAACCGCGAAAGATCAACAACCCCTAGTATCTAGCTAGAGATCAAATCCTAACAAACGAGACATCTCATTCGCCGTTGCTTTGATTTTTACATGCGCTAATTCAGCACTGACTGAATGAGAGCCATCAAGGAAACCAATAAAAGGTACAACTAAAGCTGCGGCTATTTGCCCCGTATTATCAAAAACTGGATAGCCTATATCTTCAATACCTTCCGCTTGTGCACTAGCTATATTTTCAAAGCCCTGAGTTTCTACTTTATTGAGAATACTTTTTAATACCTTCTGATTAGGCCTAGGATGACTTTCAGGTATACGATTTAACATGAGTTCTATTTTTTCAGGATCTGAAAATGCAAGTAACAAATGGCCAGAACATGTATTCATTAAGGGGGCTTCAGCCCCTAATCTAACGCTAAAAATACGCGTGGATGGTGAGTCTTGCTGTACAACAACGTGACCTTTCCCTTCATAATAAATAACTAAGTGGCAAGACTGTTCAATAGTATATGAGAGGCTTTGCATTAATGGATTAGCTAAAGATGTTAACCTTTTTATTGGAGGGAAGCGGTTAGATAAACTAAACATTTTTAATGTGAGTCTATATTTATCACTCCCTTCTGGAAGTTCAATATAGCCTCTCTGCTCTAGTACAGCTAACATTCTAAACAATTCTCCAACGGACTTATTTAGTCTGCGGGTAATTTCGGCAATATTAAGCCCGTCAACTTCATTAGAGAACAACTCTAAAAGGTCGAGTCCTTTTTCAAGAGCAGGTGCAGAATAATGTTTCTTTCGAGAGCTAGATTCTTTAGCTGTTTTTTTTTCAGTCATTTTTGGTTACCATCTCAACAACGTAGTTGATTTCATGAAGCATTGTTATTTTCAAAAACTATACCTTAACATGAACCTTTAAAAAACAATTTATATATGAAATTGTTTTTATTACGCATTTTTAACATGCCTATATAGTATACTCAGGAACGCTTTATAAGCATCATCTTCGAAGTCTCTCATCGAAGATCCATTGCGCTTTAGAAACTGGATCCCCGATTAAAACACCACGGGGATGACGATCCTGAGCCAAGTGCATAGGCATGTTTTTAATAACCTCTTATGTCGCATAGACGACATGAATTAATGCTCATCCAAAGAAAAAATTCTATTAACTAACTTCCATTTACCATCATGTGGATTGTCACTTTCAATTTTTTGAAACTTTTCCATCAATAACTCCCATTCTTGAACTTTTTTATTATTCAAATCATGTCGAGATTTTTCTTCAAAACTAAATGACTGACCAACATCTAATATCATAATGAGTTGCGTATTTAACCTATAAATAGTCATGTTTTTAATGCCTGAATCTTTTATGCTTTTAATAACTTCAGGCCACACGTTACCTGCCTGATGATACACTTCATATAACTGAATAAGTTTATCATCCTCTTTTAGCTCTAAGACTAAGCAATATTGTTTATCCATTGTGAACTCCCCCTTTTTGCTGATGAATATAGTTTGCTCTATATCCAAAGATAGCTATTACAATAAAACAGAATAAAGACATTAAAAAAGAAGATTGAACAGCTGGAATAGATGCGATGATTGACGAACCATCTATCAAAGAAGCCTGCAATGGTGGCATTAATGCACCTCCCACAATAGCCATCACTAACCCCGCCGAAGCTAAACTAGCATCATCACCCATATTCTGTAACGCAATTCCGTAGATAGTAGGGAACATCAAAGACATACACGCTGACACACCAATTAAGCAATATAAACCGGCAAAGCCCTCGAAGAAAATAGCACCTAATATTAAGCTTCCGCCTCCCGTGGCAAGCAACATCAATAATTGCCCTGCTTTTATATAACTCAGTAAAAAAATACGAACGACTTAAGTGCTAACTCACTAAAGCGTAAAAATATTATCCATCAACAACCACTTTTCATCACCCGTTGCCCAAGGAAGTTGTTGTTGAAAGGTCCACATCAAATCTTCCCATTTAACAACCTTGGGGTTGCTTAAATCAGCGGATTGCTTGGCTTCAAAAGAGAAGCTTTTACTCACCTCTATCATCATAAATAACCGGTTACCCACCAAATAAATATCTACTTGTTCAATGCCTGAGTCTTTTATACTAGCGATAACCTCAGGCCATACATTCCCATTTAGATGGTGTTTTTTATATTCAGCGATTAACGCGGGATTGTCTTTTAAATCTAAAGCGAAACAATGTCGAATAGTCACTTTTATTCCTTACTTTGGCAAGTTCTTTTGTGAGCGATTCCCACGTTTCAATGACGAAAAAATAAAACAATAAGGCGTCGACTGATACCTATGTAATTAACAATAAGAAAAATTGTTAATTACTTTAATATCTTTACGGCAATAGCTATCTAGACAACATTTTTAAGTTTACTATTTTTAGTAGCAAAAATACTGAATACAAATACCATAACAAAACAAACCAAAGGCAATAAATAGCTTGTATTCACATTTCCTGTTGTATCGATTATCCAGCCTTGCAGTGGTACCAATACTGCCCCACCAAGTATCGCCATTATAATAAATGAGCCACCAAGCTTTCTATCTTCCCCTACACTTTCTAAGCCTAACCCATAGATTGTTGGGAACATTAGCGACATACAAGTAAAGCTACCTAATAATGCATAAACACCTATCTCATCACCAACAAATACAGCGACTAAAATAAAGAAGACTGCAAGGCTAGACATTTTAGTTAATAATTTTGCAGGAGAAATATAAGTCATTAGAAACGTACAAATGAAACGGAAAGCTGCATATACACATAAACCATAAAAGACAAACTCCCCAGCTTGTGCTTCGTTTGTGACATCACTATGATTATCCATGATATATTTAATAGCATATGTCCACACACCTATTTGACAACCTACGTAAAAGAACTGTGTAATTACGGCAAATTTCCATGTTTTATTTTTCTTTAGGCGTTTAAAGGAGTCTTTTAACTCGCCAAATTTTTCATTAGATTTACCTGTAGGAAAATTCACTAGGAAAATAATGCCCCCTAGTATAAGTGCTGCCACGGCAACCATTAAATAGGCTGTTACTACGTTTGATAACTCTTGCCCCTGTATTTTCACAAGCTCTTCAACAGCCATTGCAGCGCGTTCAGATTCTGTAGCTGAATTCAAACCTTTTAATATAACTTCTTTACCTAAGAAAACACCAATCAATACTCCAACAGGGTTAAATGCTTGAGCCAAATTAATACGTTGAGTTGCCGTCTCAGCAGGCCCCATAGACATAACATAAGGAGCTGCCACGGTTTCCAAAATTGCACAACCTGAAGCAAATACATAGAAAGCTAATAAGAAAAATTCAAAACTCATCGCTTGACTGGCTGGATAACATAAAACGGCACCTATAGCATAAACAGTCAGGCCGGTCATAATTCCCTTTTTATAACTGTACTTTTGAATTAATAATGCGGCAGGTAAAGCCATAAAGAAATATGCGCCATAAAAAGCAGATTGTATAAATGACGATTCAAATAATGTCATACTCAATACTTTTTGAAATGCAGGCACCAACAAATCAGTCATATTATTGGCTGCCCCCCATAATGCGAAACAAGCAGTGATAAGGGCAAAAGGTAACAACAAACCTTTTTGAATTATTACTGGTTTTTCATTACTACTTTGTTCAAGCTCTTCACTTGACTCAAGTACAATATCATTTGATTTCATAAATTTAATTCCTATTTTAATAATTGTTATAAAGTTCAATTTGACATATTAAATTAGTTATCAGGGAAATTACCCCAGACAAATGCCGTTTAACATCAGTACAAGTAAACAATTAACCGTTTATAAAAAAGGTTAATTGTTTAGCGTGACAAACCCGCCATCAATGGGGAAGTTGCTGCCGGTTATAAATGCCGCTGCATCTGAGCATAAATAAACAATTAACCCGGCAATTTCGTCAACTTTACCCATACGACCAATCGGTTGAGATTTAGAAAGTTTGTCAAACATTTCCTCTTTATCGTCTGGGTAGTTCTTTTCTAAAAAATTATCAACAAACGGAGTATGCATACGCCCAGGTGCAATACAATTACAACGAATACCATCATTGATATAATCTTTAGCAACCGAATAGGTCATGGTTAATACCGCACCTTTACTCATGAATAAGCAAAACGTTCTTCGATACCCACAGACGAGGCTACAGAAGCTAAGTTAATAATGACGCCGCTTTTTCTCTTTTTCATGTTACCAATAGCAGCAGGAATTGCCATAATTCCATAACCAAGATAAAACGCAAATTGCACCATACTGCTTTGTGCATTAGAGATTAAAAATATATCTTTGAATGCTTTAACTAAAGGGTTTGTAACGTCATTAGCAAAACCCCATAGCGGAAATAGGGCGGCAATCATAATAAAAGGTATTAACATTCCTCTTGGTAACAATCTAACTTCAGACTCTGTTTCTCTATTTACATGAATTTTTTCAGACATAACTACCCTATATACGTATAAATTAAAACTCTTCATAAATTTCAATTATTTAATAAAATATCAAACATAAGAGATCAATTATTATTAGTTAAGTAACTCTTCAATTGCATTTTATAAATCCTAAAAAGCTTTTAATAGCTATAATAGTCCTCCTAAACACGATATCTCTTACGCGTGATTAACTTAATTATTCATGCCTATGCAGTTAGCCCTGTAACACCTGTTTTTATGGGCTTGTCCTTAGCTTAGCGGTCTAATTTTAAGCTTTATTGCAACTGCTAATACACTACCTGAGTAATGTACATAGGCATGTAGTTCTTTATTATTTTTCTCAATAGACTAAAGCTTAGTGAGGGCTAACGTTAAGCTCTATTACTACATCCCATTCGGTCAGCTCTTTTTTTGGAATTGTCAGATAGGTACCTTCTTTGGTGTTTTTAAAGTTAACTGGCTCACCAGTTTTCAATAGGCTGGCTTTTGTTATCATAAAACCTTTTGTTGGTAGCCAGAGTTTTTGGTCTTTCCAGTCCATAACATGCACATAAACCTTATCACCTTTTTGTGTTGTTACCCCCCAAGAGCGGGGTGAGATAGGTCCTCCACGGGTACCATAAATACTCTCACCATAAGCTTTCAACCATTCACCCATTTCTTTATAGGTTTGAATATTCTCTGGTTGTATACGCCCATCAGGCATTGGTCCCGTATTCATTAAAAAATTGGCATCCCGTCCAGCAGCACCCACCAAGGTTTGTATGAGTTCTTTGGTTGATTTAAAACCATCGTCTATGAGATTAAAACCCCATGAACCATTCATGGTCTGCGCCATCTCAAGTGGCATGTCAGCACTAATCTCTCTTGTATTAAAGCCTGCTTCATTCTCACCTGGTAGGTCTTGTTCAAATGGTTGCACATCCTCTCCTGGATGGGGACTAACATGGTGATTGTTAATAACTAGAGCTTGCGGCTGTAGTTTATGAATCATTTGATAGGTTTCGGTTAAACGCCATTTATTACGATAAGACGTATTTTTTTGATCCCACCAACCATCAAACCAAAAACCTCCAATATCGCCATAATTGGTCAATAATTCTTCTAACTGGGCATTCTGATAATCTATATACTTGTCCCAATCACCACTTTCAAGCCGGCCGGTGTAATTTTGACCGGTGCGTCCGCGTGGATAGTAGTCAGGGTGATGCCAGTCTAATTGAGAATAATATAAAAAAAGTTTCAAACCATGCTTGTCACAAGCCTCTTTTAGCTCCTTTATAATATCGCGTCCAAACGGGGTTTTATCAACAATATTATAATCACTGACTTTACTGTCATACATGGCAAAGCCATCATGGTGTTTTGTGGTGATAGTTATGTATTGAGCGCCTGCCGACTTAAACGTCTTTACCCATTCGTCCGCATTAAAAGCCACCGGGTTAAAATAACTTGCTAGTTTCTCATATTTTTTTATAGGTATTTTCTTATTTTCCATAACCCATTCAGCGATGCCTTCTTCACCAGCTCCTGCCATCAGGCTATATACACCCCAATGAATAAATATTCCAAATTTTGCATCCTGAAACCACGTTCTCGCTTCAAGGTTTAAGTCACTAGGATCATAAATAACTTCTTTAGCACTTACTTCTATAGTGGTAAAGCTGAGTGCAAATACATACAAAAAAAAGATTGTAAATTTACGTTGAAACATTTTTTACTCCTTAAAATATACTAAGAGATAAATTGTCGCCATTGGGTAACAATAAAGCTGGTTTATTGAGTAATATGATTTTAAAATTAGGTTCCACTGCTAACATCGATTAAATATTTGTTATCGACTTGCCCCACGATCTTTTATATTATTAAGCTTTATCAATAGTTTACTTACAATCTCCGGGTTTGAACTGGCAACATCTTTATTTTCTCCAAGGTCATTCTTTAAGTTATATAACTGTACAACTACTTTATCTTTGCCCATTGTTTCTCTTACTGGCTTGGTAAACCCTCCTGAACCTAAACCATCAATTAACTTCCAATCCCCATCTCTTATGGCAAACATGCCATCATATGAATGATGTATCATTGGTGCTCTTGGTTTTTGCTGATTATTATGATTTAGTAATGTCGGTAGCATATTAAAACTATCTGGACCTTCATCACTTTCCAATTTAACACCGACAATAGCGGCGAAAGTTGCCATTAAATCAGTAAGTGTTGTTGGCTGCATTGAACTAATATTTTGTGGGATATTACCTGGCCAAGTTATAATTAAGGGAACACGATGCCCCCCCTCGTAGATGTCTGCTTTTTGCCCTCTTAAAGATCCGTTAGCCAAATGATCATATTTTTTTAAATCATTATCGGTCCAATGCGCACCATTATCAGAAGTAAACACCAGTAAAGTATTTTTATCCATGCCTGTTTCTTTAAGTGTTGCTCTTATTTGTCCTACTACATCATCTACTTGAACAGCAAAGTCACCATAATATCCTGCCTTGCTCTTGCCAATAAATTCATCACTAGGTAACCAAGGAGTATGTGGTGCAGTTAGCGCAAAATATAAGAAAAATGGTTTATCATCTTTTGCATTACTCCGTGATTTTATATAGTTTATTGCTTTTTCTGTAATAGTTGGTAGAACATTTTGATGCACAAAGCCTTCGGCAATTTGCCCTGTTCGCCAAAATCCTTCACCGCCATTACGACGTTTCTTACTTGATTTAATTAAACGACCATCCAAAGGACGATAAGGTCTACCATTTTCAATGTAAACGTAGGGTTTCATATCTAAACTAGCCGGAATTCCGAAAAAGTAATCAAAACCAACTTCATTGGGGCCAGGACTTAAACCGCTAAAATCATTTTCTGAATTTTGTCCTTTGTCATTATCTTCAGGGTAGTAGTCGGCTTCACCATTACCCATGCCTAAATGCCATTTTCCAATACCAGCGGTATGATAACCGTTCTTTTTTAACATAGAAGGTATTGTTGCTCGCCATGTTTCAATTAATAATGGAGAATATCCCCTTAACACACCAGATTTAAGTTTAGATCGCCATGCATAGCGTCCCGTCAATAGTGAATAACGGGTTGGTGTACAAACAGAAGATGGGGTATGTGCATCAGTAAAGCTAATGCCTTCTTTAGCTAGTTGATCTAAATTTTTTGTCGGAATAGCACTGTTTTTATTGTAA
>JBAHZW010000019.1:0-29872 GCA_037132835.1 Colwellia sp.
GCTGTCTGAAAGATTCGGCTAAAAGCGTTTTTTCATTGTTGAGTCGTGTTTGCGTAGAATGACTAGGCTACACGCGACTCGCCGCGAATAAAACGCTTTTAGCTCGAACAAAATTTAACCGCGAAAGATCAACAACCCCTAGTACAAACTCCCTTTTTTTAATGCTTAAAAGGCTTATTTTTCAGGTTTACATGCTGGAATAATAGCATTTAATGCAATGGCGACTATGCCACACAAACTAATACCGGTTAGCGAGAAATCATCATTACCAACCGCCATGCCACCAATGCCAAAGACGAGCGTAGTTGAGACAATCACTAGATTACGCTGCTCTGAAAGATCTACTTGAGCTTTGATTAAAATGTTCATGCCAACGCCTGCAATAGAGCCAAAGAGCAAAATTAAAATCCCCCCCATCACTGGCGTAGGAATAGTTTGTAGTGCAATACCAAACTTAGCAACAAAAGCAAGGGCAACAGCAAAGGCAGCAGCCCAAAGCATGATGCGAGGATTAAACATTTTAGTCAGCATAACAGCACCCGTGACTTCTGAATAAGTCGTATTCGGTGGCCCACCAAATAATGAGGCTAAAGAGGTCGCTAGACCATCGCCTAAGAGTGTACGGTGTAATCCTGGACTTTTAGTGTAATCTTTACCCGTGACACTGCCAATGGCAATAATATCACCAACGTGTTCAATCGCGGGAGCAATGACTACCGGCAACATGAAAAGAATAGCGGCGATATTAAATTCTGGCGTCACAAAGTTAGGAACGGCCAACCAAGCACTGTTAGCAACCGCTTCAGTACTCACCATCCCCGTCACTGACGCCATAATAAAACCAACGAGAACACCGGCCATAATTGGGATCAAACGGAAAATACCTCGACTTAATGTCACGACTAGCAAGGTGGTAATTAAAGCTGACATAGAAACGATTAAGGAGTCAGCGTAAGGAAAAAGCTGTATAGAGCCATCACCCGCTTTCCCCATAGCCATGTTCACGGCAATTGGCGCTAAGCTAAGTCCGATTACCATAATGATTGGGCCAGTGACCACAGGTGGCATTAATTTATGCAGAAAACCCGCCCCGCGAACGGCAACAACGCCGGCAATAGCCACATAGACTAGACCCGCGACGAATAAAGACCCCATAGCCGCCGCTATACCCCAAGTCTGTACTGAGTAGGCTATTGGGGCGATGAACACAAAAGAAGAAGCCAAAAACAATGGCACTTGCTGTTTAGTGATAAATTGAAACAATATAGTGCCGATACCCGCGGTAAATAAAGCAATACTGGGATCTAACCCAGTAATAAGTGGCATCAAAACAAGTGCACCGAAAGCGACGAACAGCATTTGCAGCCCCGCAAGAGCATTTCGCCAAGTCGCTTGGTTCAAGGTATTATTCGACATAAAGGTTCCTCTAAAATGGTTTTATTTGATTTTATTGTTTATTTGGCTTGTTCTCGGTTAGTGAATCACCTTTATTTGGTACCAAATATTTTATCGCCCGCATCACCAAGGCCAGGGATGATATAACCATTCTCGTTTAAGTGGTCATCAATCGCTGCGGTATAAATATCTACATCAGGGTGAGCACTTTGCACCTTTTCAATACCTTCTGGCGCGGCGACTAATACCAGTGCTCTGATGTCTTTACAGCCTGCTTTTTTTAATATGTCGATAGTCGCATTCATTGAGCCACCAGTCGCTAACATAGGGTCGATAATCAACGCCATGCGTTGCTCTATATCACCCGTTAACTTTTCGAAATAGGTGACTGGCTCTAACGTTGTCTCGTCACGATAAAGACCGACAACACTAATTTTTGCGCTTGGCATTAGCTCTAACACGCCATCCAACATACCTATACCCGCACGTAAAATAGGTACTATAGTCGCTTTTTTCCCGACAAGTCGCTGACCAGTAAGTTCACCGTCCCAACCTTCCATTTGGAAGTCTTCCAGCTTAAGATCTTTGGTTGCTTCGTAAGTTAATAGACTACCCACTTCAGCTGAGAGTTGACGAAAGTTACGAGTGTTCATGTTTTTGGCGCGCATTAAGCTAATTTTATGTTGTACCAAAGGGTGTTTTATTTCGTAAACTGACATATTATTTGATCCTATAAAAAAATTTACTTATTTTCACATACATTGACCATATGTTAGAGAGGTTTTATCAAAATTTTTCTTATTGGTAAGTTAAACCAAGAAACATGCTATAAACTTAGGACTATTGTCTAAAAATAGCATACCTATACAGATCACTCAAGATTGAGCCATCTCAATAGTGTTATTTATTAAACTAATCAATCCCTTGAAGGATGAAAACCAATGCGTTATCACTTTAAAAACGGCTTAGTCTTATGACTAAGCCAAATTCGGATAACAAGTGCAATCTCATTAAATTATTACCTCTTTTGCGGGTTAAAATGCATCATACCTACCTTGCTCTCAAAACCAATCGAGAGTACTTGCCAACGGATCATGCGCTAGCCTAATGGTCGATATTCTTGTATATACCTCTTACCAATCAAGATGCCTGTTTCAGAGTGCACTTTGCTTGGTAGCGGATATATATATGATAGAAAAACAACGGAATAATTTACCTCGTTTCACTCAAACCTTACTTATATAACAGGAAGCATACACATGGCAATATACACAGCTATCAGCCTTATTAAACGCCCTACTGGCGGCCCAATCAATGCAGCGCTATTCTCCATAGAGCAAAAAGAAATGCCCACTGTGGGTGAAGGTGAATTTTTAGTTAAACAAAACCATTTATCACTTGACCCCGCAATGTTTGGCTGGATGAGCCCTGACACCAATAGCTACATACCACCGGTTGCCTTAGGTGATGTAATGCGTAGCTCAGGCATAGGTGAAATTGTAACGAGTAACCATGCTGAGTTTAACGTGGGTGATCGTGTTATGGGTATGATGGGTTGGCAAGAATATTTTCTAAGTAACGGGCAAGGCCTGAAGAAAATAACAGCACCGCTACCCGATGAGGCCATATTATCAATCTTTGCTTTACCGGGGTTAACCGCAACACAAGGCTTATTTAATGTAGGTAAACCTAAAAAGGGTGAAACGATTATTGTTACTGGTGCCGCAGGCTCGGTTGGCTCCATTGTCGGACAATTAGCAAAAGCAGAAGGATTAAAAGTCATTGGCGTTGTCGGCAGTGATGAAAAAGCTCATTGGATAGTAAACGAATTAGGTTTTGATGCGGCAATTAACTACAAGAGTAATGATTTAGACACCCAACTTGCGCACCATGCTGCTGAAGGTATCGACCTTTTTTTTGAAAACACCGGTGGCCCGATTCAGAGTTTAATTGTTGAGCGTATGAATGCCCATGGCCGTATTGTGGTCTGTGGCTTGATAGCCGATTACAACAAACAAGTTGCCACACCGGGTCCAAGCTGGTTGAATGTTATTAAACGTCGCCTGACCATTCAAGGATTTACTATGCCAGATCATTTACATGAAGCTCCTGCACTGCTAGAAAAGCTAACGCCCTATGTGATGGCGGGTCAAATAAAGCATAGAACGCACATATTAACAGGGCTCGAATCAGCAATCGATGGCTTAAACTTATTCTTTACTGGAGAAAACAAAGGTAAGTTGATTGTAAAACTCTAACGAGACTTAAGGTTATCGACAGAACTTTTTTGGGAAGCCACCTTGCACCCTTTATTTCATTAAATTACATGCCTATGTCACATACTCAAGAACGCTTTGTCAGCTTCATCTTCGAAGTCTCTCATCGAAGATCCATTGTTATTTAGAGACTGGATCCTCGATTAAAACCCCATGGGGATGACAATACTGAGTCAAGTGCATAGGCATGTTAAATTATTGCCCTCTTTTTCGAGTTAAAAAAGATAAATATAGACTAAAAATAAGAGATAAAAACAAGAGCTACATCATTATTTTAGTGGATACTCGCTAAAGCTTATTGCCTAGAAACCTATTATAATTTATCTTAAGGTCGGCTTACTCTTTGAGTTTAAAAGTCAGCTTAGTTGAGTTACAACATCTATTAACTATGGACATAAAAATATGACAGTATCATTTATAGTTTCGTTTGCAGGGATGGACAGTCCAAACCTGCTGCAAGGTTTAGCGAAATATACTCACGAGTTGGATGGTGTTTGGGTAAATAGTAAGTTCAGTTATTTAGAAGGGCATGTTGCTGCAAACATTAAAGTTTCAATCGCCAATGAAAAAGCAATTGAGTTAAAAGCACATTTTATGGCGCAACCCGGATTAGTCACTAAAATTGTTGAGTATTATGGGCAGTGCCCTACGCCAAAAACACCAACAAAATTAAATGTTAAAGCCA
Organism: Colwellia sp.; assembly: GCA_037132835.1. Taxonomy (GTDB): domain Bacteria; phylum Pseudomonadota; class Gammaproteobacteria; order Enterobacterales; family Alteromonadaceae; genus Colwellia. Next base: position 4,357 of record JBAHZW010000019.1, read on the forward strand.
AAGACCGCCCGGGATTAGTTACGGCAATGACCGCAATTATTAAGCAACAAGATGCTGAACTATTGCACATTGAAACACATCGTTTAGAAGTACAACCTTTAGGTGATAACATATTTATAGCTGATTTAGTGGTGAATATACCAGAAGGCTCTACCACCGAAGATTTAATTTCAGCACTTGAAACCTTAGATGACAGCATAAAGATTAACGACGAATAGAAAATCATTTCACACGGAGTTGAAATTTATATTTAGGCTTAAAACCGCTTTATTGAAGGATGTTATGCATCCCTATTTAAAGCGGTTTTTTTCTGATAGCAACACCACTAATGTGTCCGGGCAAAAATAATTTATACCCGTTACCAATCAAGATGCCTGTTGCAGAGTGCTCTTTGAATGGTAACGAATATAAAAACAGTAAAAGTGTCGCTTATGTTCTCACTTGGCCATCACCAAACACAACGAATTTTTCTGTTGTTAGGGCTTCTAAGCCCATAGGGCCGTAAGCATGTAATTTACTGGTTGAGATACCAATTTCTGAGCCCAAGCCTAATTGGTTACCATCTGAAAATCGTGATGAGGCATTCACCATAACAACAGAAGAGTTGATTTGGCGAATAAATTTTTGGCTACGTGAAATATCTTGGCTGACAATCACTTCGGTATGATCAGAGCAAAACTCATTAATGTGACTAATAGCACAATCAAAGCTATCAACCACTTTAACGGTAATTTCTTGTGCTAAATATTCTGCGTGGTAATCCTCTTCTGTTGCTAGCTCCGCGTTATCAAAATAGTTAAGACTATTTTTACAGGCGTGTATTTTCACTTTAGCCGCGTCCTTGAGTGCTTTAGCCGCCAGAGGTAAGAACTTAGCGCTTATATCGCGGTGTACTAAAACAGTTTCAAAGGCATTACAGGCACTAGGTTTTTGAGTTTTACCATTTACTAAAATATTGACAGCTTTATCTAAATCGGCGTATTTATCGATATATAAGTGGCAAACACCTTTATAATGCTGAATAACAGGAATTCGACTATTTTCGCTCACATAGCGAATAAGGCCTTCACCACCACGTGGAATAACTAAGTCAATGGTGTCACTTTGTTGCAATAACGCTTCAATAACCGTTCTGCTGGTATCTGGGATAACACTGACAATATTGGCATCAACATTATGGTCAGTTAATACTTTATGCAAACATTGAGCGATGGCTAAGTTAGAATGAATAGCTTCTGATCCGCCACGTAAAATTACCGCATTACCTGATTTTATACACAAGGCAGCCGCTTCAGCGGTAACATTTGGACGTGCTTCGTAAATCATGGCAATAACACCAAGCGGTATGCGCATTTTGCCTACTTGAATACCATTTGGACGCAAGGATAATTTATCAATATCACCAACAGGATCGGTTAAGGCAACAATTTCACGAATAGCACTACCAATCTCTTTAATGCCCTTATCGTTTAGTACTAATCTATCCAGCATGGCTTGTGATAAACCTTTTTCACGACCTGCAGCAATATCCTTACTGTTTTCTTGAATAATCATCTCGCTATTATTTTCAATCGCCGTGGCAATAGCATTTAATAGTGTATTTTTTTTACTACTGTTAAGTTGTGCTGCTACTCGGCTGGCTTTTTTAGCTTTTTGTGCCATCGTGGCGATATTAAAATCTGTCATCTTGGTACTCTTATCAGAAAATATTGAAGGTGTCATCAATCTAGCTGTGTTATCACTTATAAAACAACCATATCATCGCGGTGTACAACAACATCACCATAGTCATGCCCTAAAATAGTGGTGATATCATTACTGTGTTTGCCCATAATTCTTTTCAAGTCATAGTGACTATATAAGGTAATGCCTTTGGCAATCACGGTATTATTTTGTGCATCGATAAGTTCGATGGCATCGCCAGCTTTAAATCTATTAGTTACTGACTTTATACCCGCAGGTAATAAGGACGCGCCTTTATTAACAACCGCATTAACTGCGCCAGAGTCGAGTTTAATTTTACCTCGGCTTTTTAAGGTGTGTTTCAACCAGTGCTTTTTAGCGGTAATAATATGCTTATCGGGAACAAAATGTGTACCTGGGTTTTTATGTGCTAACAGTGCAGTGAAAACCTCACTTTTAGTGCCGTTAATAATATAGGTATTTATACCATGTTCAGCCGCTTTTTCAGCGGCCTCTATTTTAGTTTTCATGCCACCTGTCGCTTGAGGATTGCGACTTGTGCCCGCCATGGCGTATATTTCGTCGGTGATTTTCTCAATCTTTGGGATTAATACTGCATCAGTATGAATATTTGGATCTTTAGTAAATACGCCATCAATATCACTTAATATAAATAAACTGTCTGCCTCGCAGACCTGAGCAACTAATGCGGCAAGGTTATCATTATCACCAATAGACAGATCTTGAGTTGTGACCGTATCATTCTCATTAACAATCGGCAGTATACTATTAGCTAATTGAATTTTAATGGTTTCTTGAATGCTGATAAAGCGTTTTCTATCGGCTAAATCACTTTGTGTGATAAGTATTTGACTACAAGGACTATCAAAAAAACGCTGCCAATTTGCCATCATTTGCATCTGGCCAACACTAGACATGGCTTTTTTAGTGGCGAGAGAGAGTTCTGGAGAGCCATGTTGAATTAAGCTACGACCCGCGGCGACACCACCAGAAGAAACTAAAATTATTTCTTTACCTTGCTGTTGGCACTTGGTGATAAATTGCGCAATGGCCAAGGTGTATTTTCCGCTACAACCATCACTTGTTGGTGCGACTAAAGCACTACCAACTTTGATTACAGCTCTATTAAAATCCATCAGAGTTCCTATTATTTATCTTGCCTAATTATGCGGTAAACTTGGCTAAAACTCAATTTATAAAACAAATTATTAACATTCGCCAAATCACTAAAAGTATATTTTTAATAGCTTTATAAGCGATGTGTGGGTAAGCAGGTGTTTTGTCTACTTTTAGGAATTCTTTCAATCAAGGTTCATTTTTCGGGTTGAAATACATCATGGCTAGGTTGCTATCAATCTCAATAGCAAGCTTTCTACACACAACAAGATCATAAACTTAATGAAAAGGGTATAACTTTTATAACCGCAGTAAAATAATCACTCGATAAAAAGTGATTGTTTATTATCCACACATATTGTTTTACAAAGCGCATTATTTTTAAATATAATTATCGACTCAATCATGATTAAATAACGTTATTCATGTCACTTATTTATTATCAACCTATGCTAAATTTTTTACCTGCAAAATTAATTGGTTTTTTGTCGCTTTTGCTTTATATCGTTAATACGATCTTTTGGCTTTTGCCAATTCTGGTGTTTTCATTGTTTAAGGCCTTAATTCCACTAGGAAGATCCAAAAAATCATTTAGCTATTTACTTGATTTAATGGCCAGTAATTGGGTAGCGACCAATACTATTATTCAAAAAACATTTACCAAAACAACTATCGAGGTAACAGGGTTAGCAACGCTTAAAATTAATGATTGGTATTTAGTGCTGGCTAATCATCAAACGTGGGTTGATATAGTGGTTATACAGCGCGTTTTACACGGCAACATCCCCTTTTTAAAATTTTTCTTAAAAAAAGAATTGATGTATGTACCTATATTGGGCTTAGCATGGTGGGCGCTCGATTTTCCCTTTATGAAGCGATATAGCCAAGCTTTTTTGAAAAAAAATCCTCACTTACGGGGGAAAGATTTAGAAACCACTCGAAATGCTTGTGCCAAGTTTAAACACAAACCCGTTAGTGTGATGAACTTTATTGAAGGTACGCGATTTAGCCCAGAAAAGCATGATAATCAAAACTCTCCTTTTCAGCATCTGTTAAAGCCTAAAGCTGGTGGTATGTCTTTTGTCTTAGGTGCTATGGGTGAGCATTTAAGTAAAATTGTTGATGTCACTATTTATTACCCTGACGGTATTCCTACTTTTAATGACTTTCTTTGCGGGCGAATAAAAAATGTTCGTGTTGATATTCATACCGTAGATATTTCGGCGGAACTCGGCCATATCAATTTCTCAGATAGAAATGATAAAATTGCTTTTCAAAAATGGTTAATGCAATTTTGGCATAATAAAGATGCAAGATTTGAAAAAATGAGAGTGCAACATAATACTCAAGGTGATGAGTGATTTTTATTGAAGTAATTAATTGACTGATAAGTTGACAGGAGTTTTGCATGAATGAACTGATTAGTCTTTGGCTAAGTGAACAAGGTCTTAGCGCTAAATATATAGAGAGTGGCACCGCGTCCATCGGTATTGGGCTGATTTTATTGATTGCTAGCATTAGTTATTACTTTGCTAAATACCCCTTATTAAACTTAATGCACAAGGTTATTATTCGTAGTAAAAACACTTGGGATGACACCTTGATGGAGCATGGCGTGCTCGGTAGAATGACCGTGCTATTGCCCTATATTTTGATTTTATTTTTAACGCCGCTTATTTTAGAAGTTGGTAGTCTGGCAAATAATTTACTCATCTTGTTATGTAAAATACTACTTACTTTTCAAGTATCTCGTTGTATTAGTGCGGTGTTAAATGTTAGTCGAAGCATATACAGTGAAAGTGCCAAGCAGCGCTTCTTACCGTTAAATGCCATTATTCAAGTTATAAAATTAATTCTTTACCTCGTCACCGGTATTGTCATAATCTCGCTTGTTATAAACCGTTCACCTGTTTTTTTATTAAGTGGTTTAGGGGCTTTGACCGCCGTATTGTTGTTGGTTTTTCAAGATACCATTAAAGGTCTGGTTGCCAGTATTCAAATTTCAGCAAATCAAATGGTCGTTGCTGGTGATTGGATTGAATTACCCAAATATGGTGCTGACGGTGATGTGATTGAAATTGGACTCAGTACGGTAAAAATAGAAAATTTTGATAAGACCATTACTACAGTACCCACGTATGCACTGATTAGTGACTCTTTCAAAAACTGGCGGAATATGTACCAGACAGGCGCTCGCCGTATTAAGCGTACCGTTATTATTGATATTGCCAGTATTGATTTTTATAGTGCTGAAAAAATAAACCAACTCGCTAATGCACACTTATTACAAGACTACCTGAGTGATAAAAAGCAAGAGCTTGCGATAAACGATCAAGACAAAAATAATGAGGCAAGTAGCCAATCACTTACTTCGCTCAATAACCGACAACTGACTAATATAGGGACGTTTCGTGCCTATATTACTAAATATCTACAACAAAATGTGCATATTCGTGATGATCTAACCTGTATGGTTAGGCAACTTGCTGCCACTCAAACAGGTTTACCACTAGAGGTTTACTGTTTTGCAAATACAACGAATTGGCTGGACTATGAAGCAATTCAAGCCGATATTTTTGATCACCTTTTTGCTATTGCGCCGCAATTTGATCTCCGTGTATTTCAACATCCTAGTGGTTATGATTGGCAAAAAAACGGCTAAAATAAAAATAATAACATCAACGGGGAATGCATAACCATGAAATCAATTGAAGCACAATTAGCGCGTTATAAAAGCGTGCACTTGAATCAAAAAAATATTAATACTCATTTTGTTGGTGTGCCTTTAATTTTTCTAGCCGTAACCTTGCTGCTTAGCGCTATCACCTTTGAGCTGACGATTGATAACTTTTTTAGTCGGCCAATAACCTTACACCTTACTTTAGCGATGCTTATTTTTTCCATGGTGGCTCTGTACTATATGGCTTTACACCGTTTATTAGGTTTAGGCATGCTGATTTATATCTTCATAAATCTCTCTGTTGCGCAATTACTAAGTCACACTGAAGGGGTGCTTTATATTGCCTTAGCTTTGTTTGTTATAGGTTGGATTATACAGTTTATAGGTCATTATTATGAGCAAGCGAAACCCGCTTTTATCGATGATTTAAGCCAGTTTTTAATTGGCCCCTTGTTTTTAATGGCTGAAGTGTATTTTATCTTAGGTCTTGAATCCGCACTCAAAGCTAAGATAACGCCAATGGCGCTCGAAAAACGTCGGGCGATAAGCGCTAACTAATCGCTAAACCTTAACTCTCATTCCCACTCGTTAACGCTTATCGTTGATAGCTATCGCTGCCTAGCTATCGCTGTCTAATAACGCCTTCTTGCATAGTCGAGGCAACGAGGTGCCCTTGACGGTTATATATTTGCCCCCGAACTAAACCACGTCCGTTACTCGCTGAGGGACTATCCATACAGTAAAGTAACCAATCATCGAATCGAAACGGGCGATGAAACCACATCGCATGATCTATCGTTGCTATTTGAAAGTTTGGATGCCAATGACTTGCACCATGTGGAAGTAATGCGGTTGGTAAAAAGTGGAAATCAGAGGTGTAAGCGAGCATATAAGTGTGGATGCCCCAATCGTCAGGCAAGTCGCCATTGGCTTTTATCCACATTTGATTGATGGAGTCCGTTGGTGTCGGTTGTAGCCAATTATATTGTTGGACTGGGCGTATATCGATAGGTTTATCCGCTAAAAATTTTTCACGCAAAGGCTCAGGTATATACTGTTGATTAGCTTTTATATAATCAGTAAATGAAGGTAAATCTTCAGGTGCCGCTACCTTTGGCATGGTATCTTGGTGTTCAAAACCTGTTTCAGTTTGTTGAAAAGAGGCGGTCATATAAAAGATGGCTTTGCCTTTTTGAATGGCTTGTACCCTTCGAGTGCTAAAACTAGCACCATCACGAAGAGTTTCAACTTCATAGACAACGGGTAAGCTAGCGTCACCTGCTCGTAAAAAATAAGAATGTAATGAGTTAACAAAGCGATCGGCAGGAATGGTTTCTTGTGCAGCCGATAGGGCTTGGCCCATCACTTGGCCGCCAAAAAGAACTCTATAGCCTAAATCTTGGCTTTGGCCTCGATAAAGACCTTGCTCAATAGCTTCTAGTTTCAATAATGCTAATAATTCATCCAATACGTGTGACATTTTTCACCTTTAATTTTAAATACTATTTGGCTAGGAGCCCATTAACTCGTGGTTTCTAGTGTAATATTTATTGATGTTATATGCAAAGTAGCTTTGTTGTCCTCTGAAAATCATCCCAAATATTTAATCAGAATTAAAAATATTTCATCGCGTTTAGGATGAGGAAATAATGACCGTAGTAATACAAAATTAAAGCGTGTTTTGAATGGCGCAATGGCATGATGATTGATGAGATAGAGTTACCTTGGCACAAAAAACTTCTGTTAGCCGCTCAACTGAATTCGAGATTTTTATGATACTCATATTTGGTTTTAAGTGGCTAAGATAAAGCCACCCAAAGTGGAAATTAGTGCTTTTTTACGTCTTTTTTATGCTTTCTAAGGTTTTTAAGCCATTAATAACGTAAAATAGCTGACATTATTAGTAAAAAAGTAACTTACCCTATGTCTCGTTCAAAAAAATCTAGAAAACCTGGTGGAGCACCCACCGCTAAGCCTAAGTTAAGTAAGCAAGAATTAGCTAGCGTTGAGAAACGAATCCGTAAAACAACGGGGAAAGTGGCAGGTAATCGTCAAAAAGAAGCCAGTCCTAAACAAGTTGATAAACAGCAACAAGACACTAAAAAAGATCCGCGTCTTGGCAATAAAACCCCAATTTCCCTCGGTAAAAAGGTTGCAACGCCTGAGAGAGCAGCAGGCACTAAGGAGAGTAAAAACAGTCAGCCAATAGCACCGATTGCTAGCGTTCGTTTTGTTGAACAGAGTGAAAGAGAAACGGCTAGTCAACAAGAGGTTTTAGTAAAACAAGCTCTAACGCCAGAACAGGCATTAAATGCAATCGAGCAAGATGAAGTGCTACAGAGCATTTTAGCTAAGCAAGAAGATGATATTGCCTTAACTGAGCAAGAAGTGGATTACTTTAATGACATGATGGAACGTCATCAAATATTATCAACTGAATTAGGTCTTGATGATACGGAAGAGCTAAGTGAAGATGATGAACCAATGCGCAGCGAGAATGAAGACGATTTATGGGATAAGTTAGATAACCATGATCTTTCCGACTTCCAAGATGAAGCTAAAGAGTAGTTTTAATGGCTGACTTTTGGCTTTATGCTTTGTCGCTTGGCGTTATTATTATATTGGCTCTCGCCTTTTATGCCGCTAAGCTATTAAAACAAGTCGCACAGCAAAAAGAACGCCAGATAAAAGCTCAAAAAAATAAGCAATACGCTCAACAAAAAGCACTAAATAATCATGACCAAAAAATTTTTGAAAGTGTGTTATTGATTACCCGTGCGATGCAACAGGAGCAATGTGATTTTGATGAAGGCTGCTGGCGTTTATCTGTCTTGTTGTCTTCATTGAAAACATTGTCGCAACTACCGATAAAATTACTCGGTATTTATGGTTTGTATGATGAAATTAAAGATCTCGCTATTCGTGATGCGCGTAAAAACTTAACGAAAAAAGAGCGTATGCGTGAAGATTATCGACGCACAGTCGCTTTAAATAAAAATCATGATGAGGTTGTTACTGATTTGGATGAACTCTATCTGTTCTCCACCGAACAACTTCAACACCTTGATCCGATAACACCTAGACACTAATGTTTAAAATCTAGCCTATAATAGTGCTAATAAGATTTATTATACGCTTGAACAACGCCATCAAATGGCAAATGAATGTGTTAAGCCATCTAGGTTAAGTGAATTAAACGGAAGCAAAATGAAAGTAAGTCAATTTTTCGATAGTACCCTCCTAACTAAATATAATACTAGCGGGCCAAGATATACCTCTTATCCAACAGCGTTAGAGTTTCATGATGATTTTAAACATGATGATTTTATTAAAGCGATAGAAAACTCAGACAATCGCGAATTATCACTTTATGTGCATATCCCCTTTTGTCATACGCTTTGTTATTACTGTGGTTGTAATAAAGTGATAACTCGTCATCGTGGCAAAGCCGATACTTACCTTGAATATTTAGCAAAAGAAATCGCCTTACAAGCGCCCTTGTTTGCCGCATATACCGTGAAGCAATTACATTGGGGTGGTGGTACACCAAGCTTTTTAACGGACCCACAAATTACCAAACTGGTTGCTTTACTGAAGGAAAAATTTAATTTTTCAGATGATTTAGAAATGAGCATTGAAATAGATCCTCGTGAAATTGAAATGGGTTTAGCAGAGCATTTATATTCATTAGGTTTCAACCGTTTGAGTATAGGAGTTCAAGATCTTGATTTAAAAGTACAACAAGCCATTAATCGTGTGCAATCAACTCAATTTATTGGTGATTTTATTCAGCATGCCAAAGCGGTTGGTTTTAGCTCTATCAACATTGATTTGATTTATGGTTTACCGCATCAAACACTGGAGAATTTTACTAAAACCTTGGTTAAGGCACATGAGTGGGATGTCGATCGTATTTCTCTTTTTAGCTATGCGCATTTGCCATCTCGCTTTGCCGCACAACGTAAGTTACGTGATGAATGGCTACCCAATAGCCAAGAAAAGTTTGCCTTAATGAAGCTTGCCATAGAGACCCTTTGTGATTTTGGTTATGACTTTATCGGCATGGATCATTTTGCTAAACCCAATGATGAGTTATCCATGGCACAAAATGACGGTACTTTACATCGTAACTTTCAAGGTTACACCACTAAAGGTAATTGCGACTTATTAGGATTAGGCGTATCTTCAATTAGCGCTATTGGAAATAGCTTTAGTCAGAATATAAAAAGCTTGAAAGAGTACTATCAGGCAATAACAGAAAAACAACATGCACAGATAAAAGGGGTTAGCTTATCTACAGACGATATTATACGCGGTGAGGTTATTCGAGAATTGATGTGTAATTTATATTTAGATAAGCAGCTTATTAGTGAAAAGTATCAAATCAATTTCGATGAATACTTTGCCGAAGATTTACCGCTATTAACCACCTTTATTGATGATGGCTTAGTCGAGAATCATCCTCGTTATATTAGAGTGGCTCAAAAAGCCCGCTTACTTATTCGCATTATTTGTATGAGTTTTGATGCTTATATGAAAAAACATATCAACCAACAACGTTTTTCACGCGTTATTTAATGACAGTAATCTTGAATTCAAGAACTAAGTGCAATGGTTAAGGATACTAATACCTTGAAATAAGAACGTTGAAAAGAATACCCCGAAAGGATTTAATTCGGGGGCATTATTGTTTACAGGATTTATTTAAATAAACCTTGGTTTCTATCGCTAATGGCAGTGCGCCAACCGCCTAACCAGTGAGCTCTCGCACCAATGCCCTGATAAGGGCATTGCTCTTTAGCTTTGCCACCCAGACCCGCTTGATAGCCATTTGAATGCGCTCTTCCTAGTTTATCTCTTTTCTGTCTTTTCATTTTATACACCTCGTAATTATCTTATAATTCAATTAACCATTTATATAAATATTTATGTTTCTCATGCTTATATCATTTAATGAAACGGGTATTACCATTGTTTATCTCGTATGAATTTCAAACAATAGAAATGTAATTTAAGGTGATATATCTGGATGATGCAAGTAGGTAAATTGAATGAGTAATAAGGATTTCAGTGAATTTCATCGAGCTTTTTTATTTACGGGAATACTTTGTTTTGACAAAACAGTTTGTTAGGGATTTTACATAAAAATTCGTTATTACTTGAGGGAATAAAAGGTTTTTTTAAAGACGAAACAACTCTAAAAAGGGTTTGTGTTGTGCTCAGACTATTTTGTTAATCACTCGTCAATAGGGGTTGTAACATCGCTTCTAATCCATTGAGTTTGATCTCATACAATAACGCCATCTGTTGCCCTAATTTTCCTTCAGGAAAGCCTTTACCATAAAACCACACTAAATAAGGCTCGGGTAGTTGTAGTAGCTTTCTTCCCGCATATTTTCCAAAGGGCATTGTTTGATTGATGGCCTCAATCAATAATTTTTGGTCGCCTAACATAGTGCATTCTTCTCAACGTGGCTTGTCATATTAGTGACATCGATATGTCACAAAAACTTCATTATAACGCATTATACTTATCCATGTTAATAGGTTAACAACTCAGTGTTATCTAAATTTAGGGGTAAATATGTCGATTATTAGAAAGCGGAGTGCTGCTCATGAAGTTTATTTACCGGGAAATGTACGGGATAACCAATATATTTTAGCTGAATTTAGCTTAACAGATGAATTGCTTCAGCAATTTTCTGAAAAGTATAGCGCCTTGAAGCCAAAACCTTTTTATGATTTTTATCAGCAATTATCAACCTTATTTTTTGAGTTGACGACAGAGGTTGAGTTAGATAATTGCCAGTTTATCGCTAATGATAAATTAGCGCGTGTTCGCTACAGTCACGAAATGCATCAATGGCAAACGAATCAGCAAATTTTATTTTACTATAACCCTGCGAGTCATCACCTTAAAAAATCATTTTTTAACGGCAGTAAAAGAGCCAAAAAAATCTGTTTACTTTTTTTAGCCACAGGAGATGAAATACGTGAGAATGCGGCTGATTTTCATGCGAAAGTGAGTAAACTTGTTGCGATGTTTTGTGAAAAAGTAAAATTAAAAAAAGATGATATACGCGTAAGAGATCATCAGCACTTAACCTATGATTTATTTGCAAAGGAAAAGGGCTGTGACACAAGTAAAGTACATAAATTACGAGAAATTAGGGAAAGTTATGCGAGCAAAAATCTGATATTACCTGATTATCATAGCGAAATGAATTATGTCATAGTGACCATAAATATAAACAATGAACGGTTACAACAAGTAGAAATAGACAGTCATTCAAAAGATCCGTACAACCCCCTTTATACCTATTTGACTGATATTTTCACGATGGCGGCCAAGCGTTATAACCTAAATAATGGTGCTCTCATTGCCAATGGCTTAGTGCCGATTGTTCGGTCTAGTATTCATGAGATTGTTTCACGTGTGGGAGAGTTACAAATGTTGGGCTATAACCCTGAACAAGGTCCATGTGGCATGGTCAGTAAATGGAATGCAAGTGAATTAACAGACAGTGTAAAATTAGTCTTTGTTGCCACCCCTGAAGATCATAGCGAACATGGTTTTGGTCGTTTTTTAAACCAAATTGAACAAGCAATGAAGTTGATGACAAAAGAGCTTGATATAACCCCCGAAAAAGAAGAAATCATGGTTAGGTTTCATCAACACCTAGCCTATAATTTTTAATTGCTTGTCGTTAACCTAAATTAGGTCGTTTTTGTAATTTGCGCTGTAGTGTTCTCCTATGCATCGACAGTTGTCTGGCAGTAGCGGAAATATTGCCGTGATTTGCTTTTAATACTTGTTGAATGTGCTGCCATTCAACTTGCTCAGCAGATAAGGTTTTTTCTGTTTTGTTATCTAGGTTAAATTTTTCAGCTTTACTGCCTTTAAGAGCGGCTAGCAGTGTTTGGCTATCTACTGGTTTAGACAAGTAATCATCAGCACCTAGCTTTATAGCGTCAACGGCTGTGGCAATACTAGCAAATCCAGTGAGTAATATAATTCGACTTTGCGGGCGAAGTTTACGCAGTGGTGTAATGATTGATAAGGTATTTTCTTTTGCCAATTTCATATCAAGTAAAATATAATCAGGGGTGTGACGATGGCAGCTTAGTAGCGCATCATTGTTATTATCAACTTGCACACAATCAAACCCGTGCTTAGTCAATCGTCTGTTCAGTGTGTTGGCAAAAATAAAATCATCTTCAACGATTAATAATTTTGCTCTGCTTGTATCGCCTGTCAATTGAGGCATAATCCAGCTCTCTTATCATTATTTTTATATTTTTTATATGCTGTTTTATATTTACTGTGCGGAAATAGGTAAGCTTAAGGTGACCAAGGCCCCCCCTTCTTTATGGTTTGTTAAGGCTAACTTACCGCCAAGGCGTTCTAAACTGGTATGGCTTAAAAAAACGGCCATACCAAAGCCCTGATCGCTATTGACGGGTTTAAGACCCAACTCATTTAATCGCTGTAGAGTAAAACCTTTACCGTAGTCACGAATAGTAAATAACCATTTATCCGCAATAATTTGGCTGGTCAGGTTAAGTGCTAAGCTGTTATTGGCTTTACTTGCCCTGATAGCATTATTAATTAAATTAAGTATAGCAGGCAACAGAGATGCGTCAGCTTTAATGGTGATATTTCTTGGTGTGCTTTCATTATTGATTTTTTGCAACTTCAGGTTCACTTCGGGGTTATTCACTCTAACGTTATTCGCTATCTTCTCTAAAAAGTCATGATAATAAATCTCTTTAATGACTTGTTCTTTTATATCAAAAACCATCATGCGAAATTCAGATAAACTGTCTCTGCATCGAGTCAGTTGGTTTTGCATCTCGCTGAGAGTGTCGTTATCAGGAAAATCTTCACTTAGCTCATCAGCGAGCAATTGCACACATGCTATCGGCGTGGCCAATTGATGCGTTACTTGGGCGGAAGCAACACCTAGTGAGGTGACCTGCTCCTGTTTTAATAAGTTCTCACGATATGTGGCAATAGCAAGCGCTTGTCGGTTGATACTTCGCGCCATATTTCCGACCACAATAGCAACCACCAAAGCGGAAAATAAAAAATTAATACCCATGGCAATAAAGTGACCTTGCATATTGCCATGCATGACACTTATCGGTAATAACCACAGTAAGAGACTGTAACAAGCAATGGCGAGCGCTGCGACAACAGTGAGTAAGAACGGTGATAAGGTAACCGCGGCAATAGCGAGAGGGATCAGTAATAAAGAGACAAAGGCGTTGGTTGCACCGCCACTAAAAAAGAGCAACAGTGATAAAAACACAATATCCGCACAAATTTGTACTAATATAGCTTGCTGACTCGCCTTTTTCACACTTAACTGTTTATGGCGATAGTATAGATAGCTGCCACAGGTAAAAATAAGTTCTAAACAGACAATGGTAATCATTGGTGTCCAGGGTAATTGATAACCTAAACCAATATTGACAAAAAGAATTAACATCAGCTGAATTGCAATTGCGAAGCTACGCAAGGCGATAATTACTTGAATTTGGTTTCTTATTTTAAAAAAATTAGTCATCTTTTTTTACACAGTATTTTTGAGTACAATAGGGGTAGTTAAATTAACGATAGCATAAGAATTCGCAAAATAATCACTAAGGTTGCATATTAAATGACAGAACAAAGTAACGCGCAATCAATGCAGATAGCAACCTTAGCGGGAGGTTGTTTTTGGTGTGTTGAAGGGGCCTTTAATAGTGTTAAGGGCATTCTGTCGGCCACGTCAGGTTATATGGGCGGGCAGAGTATAAATCCCAGTTATGAAGACATTTGTACGGGTAATAGCGGGCATGCAGAAGTAGTGCAGCTAACGTTTGATAACCAGATAATTAGTTACCGCGAAATACTGGAGATATTTTTTAGCTTACACAACCCAACACAGTTAAATCGTCAGGGCAATGATATCGGCTCTCAGTACCGTTCTGAGATTTTTACTCATGATACTCAGCAACAAGAAATTGCGCGGACTATATTAGCCGAAATCACCCATGAGCAACTTTTTGATGACCCCATTGTCACTAAAGTGAGTCCCGTAGAGATTTTTTATTCGGGTGAAGATTACCATCAAGCATATTTTAAAAATAACCCTGAAAATCCATATTGTCAGGCTGTTGTTTCACCTAAACTGGCTAAATTTAGGCAAACCTTTAGCAAAAAATTAAAGTAGTAGCATTTTTTTCATTAAGTTTGTGATCTAGTTGTGCCTCAGAAAAACAGTTTAGGGCAAGATGCTCGATTGATTACTATAAGGGTGTAAACCCTAAGGGCAGTGCCACAGTAGTGCGAGTAGAGCATAAGACCTTCAATTTACTGATAAGTGGTCTTTATAAAATAGAAAAGCGCATTAAACGTTATAACAGGTTTAATGCGCTCTCTTTAATTACTTATCTTTAAACCGGCTTTTTCTTTTTTAGAAGCTGTAAGTTACGTTAACACTCCCGTTTACTGGTGCACCATAAAAGCCAACATTAGCTAAGCTAGTGATATATTTTTCATCGGTAAAATTATTAATGTTTGCTTGTATAGCAAGTTTGTCTGAGATGTTCCAACGAGCAAAAGCATCAACCAAGAAATATGCATCTTGTTTAACCGCATAGATAAGATTTTCTGTTTCTGATTGCCATTTCCCGCCAAAGCCAAACGTCAATTCAGGTCGTTGTGGTAAGGTATAATCGAATGAAAATTTAACGGTATTCTTTGGTTCCCATTCGCTAGTTTGTTCACCTAATTCGTTTTCTATATCTAAGAAGGTATAAGCAAAAACAGCATTGAGATTATCGGTTATTTGACCGACAAGTTCGAACTCAAAACCTTTAGAGTCCATCGTGGTACCTTCATAATAATACTTTAATGTATTAGGATTCGTACCCGCATAAGTCGCTATATTATCTTGCTCGGCACTAAAGACGGCAAAAGTAGCAAGTAGCATATCGTCAAACCACTGGGTTTTTAGTCCGATTTCAATATTTATGCCTTTGCTTGGATCTAAGAAGTGACCCTCATAATCATACTGCTCTTGTGGTTGATAAATATCTGAATAACTTACATAAGCATTTATGTCATCGTTAATAGCGTAGGTTGCGGCAAGATAAGGACTGATTTCGCTTTCTTCATTATCAACATCACCACCCGAATTATAACCTTTTCGGCTATAATCTATGGCATTAAAACCAGCAATAACAAATAAATCATCGTTGATGTTTAACTTGGTTGAACCAAAAAATCGTGTCAAGGTTACATCAAGATCTGCATAGGTATTTTGATCGCCCCAGATTGGCTGATCAATGGCATCAAGCGCATAAGGAAAAGCGGGAGTGAAACCATAAGCAGGGGTATTTACAGAGTCAAAAGCGTAGTCAACGGAAACCTGACTACTTTTGGAGATACTCGCACCAAGCATTAACTCATGTTTTTGACCAAATAAGCTGTATTGACCTTTGGTAGTAAAGTCAAATAAATTAGCGGTAAACTCATCATCGTATCGCCCAGGAACGCTCACTAAACCAAGGTTTGTTTCACTATCAAACATTCCAAAAGCGTCATAAAGATAGAGTAATTTACTTTGATCTTCTGAATCTTGTCTATTGTAGGTTGCTTTTATTTCCCAATCATTAGAAAACAAATAGGAGTACTCAACAAAAGCGTTGATGTTAAGAGTATCCCACATAGTCCACTCTTGGGTTGGGCTAGTACTGACATCCCAGTCAGCTTGTGTACCATCGGCATAGGTCATTGGTAAACCTCCCCACATAACGCCATCACTATTGGCATCTTGGTATGAGCCACCAAAGGTTAATGTTGAGTTATCTGTTAACTGGCCTTCAACAACTAATGAGATATAAGTACGATCATCTTCTAAACCATCAAGGTATGACTCTGCATCTTCTGCCGCCGCCACTACACGTGCAGCCCAGCTACCACTTTCGGTTAATAAAAATGAATAATCCGCTTGTAAGCGCTTTGCATCCCATGAGCCTAGCGTTACAGCAACTTCGCCTTCATTTTCATTGGTTGGACGTTTACGCACATAATTAATAGTTCCAGCAGCATTACCTACACCCGTTAATTGGCCATTGGCACCACGGATAACTTCAATTTCTTCATAGCCATAACTTTCCATAGCACCAGTGACTAGCCCCCAGCCATTAGGTAAACCAACACCATCAACTTGGGTACTTTTAATATCAAAACCACGTGAGGTATATCGAGTACGGTTAGTTTCACCTTGTTCTACGGTAATACCTGTTGCCATTTTCATCACGTCATCAATGCTATGAGCGGCGTAGTTTTTAATTTGATCTGCGTTGATAACACTGATTGATTGTGGTGTTTCATTAAGCTCCATGGTTAAGCCAGTAGCTCCTTGACTTACTCGGTTTTGGCGAACACCTATAATTAATATTTCTTCAATTTGATCATCATTATTTTCAGTAATCACTGCAGGATTTTCTTCAGTTTTATTTTCAGTTGAAGCGCCTTGTGCTTGTACTGAAAAGCTCATAGCCAAGACCAATGAAGAAAATGCAAAAGTGCAATTAAGTGTCATATTTTACCCTTGATGTTTAATTTTTTATGATGGTATTATTATTAAAAGTAAAATAAATAAATAATAATAAAGATAGAATTTTGCAGCATTATACCTAAAGGAATATAAATTTAAATAGCAATCATTGGTGTTTACATTAAAATAGACTGCAAACATAAACAGAGGTACAATAACGCTGAAGTTAAATGGTTCTAATGAAGCCTATTTACCGCAGATATGGATAAAAAAATACTACTTTCAGTGTCCGTTTTCTGGCATTAACAAACTAACACACCGTCCTTTTCAGTAATAATGAGTCTCAACAACACATGGCAAAACTTAGCAATCGCTTTTGGTTCCAACTTCATGGTTGGTTTTCGTTACCAATATGGTTAATTTTTTGTTTTGTCTGCTTAACGGGGACTATTGCGGTAGTAAGCCATGAATTAACTTGGCTAACAAACTCAGCAGCTCGAGCGAGCAATCCAGATAACCTTACTGAAAAAACTATGCCAGAGCTCATTGCTATTGTTGAGCAAACCTACCCTTCAGCTAAAGTTAGCACGGCCATGTCTTTTGAGTCTTATTTAGTCAATGCCATTATCTTTACCGATAGCGACAAACCTTTTGCTATTGCTTACGTCAATCAATATACGGGTGAAATACAAGAAATTAATCAAGGGATTACTTTTATAAGTTTTATGCGCTCTTTGCATGCTTGGTTATTATTCCCTTGGCAAAATAGCTACAGTATTGGTTATTACCTTGTGTGTGCAATGGCAGTAGTGATGTTGGGCGCGTTAATTACAGGTTTAGTGATTTATAAAAATTTTTGGCGTTCTTTTACACGACCTAAATTGCGGCTAACTCAAGGTAAAAAAACACTCCTTACCGATCTACACAAGTTGTCGGGGGTGTGGTCGATGTGGTTTTTATTACTAATGAGTTTGACCGGTTTATGGTATTTACTGCAAGCTATTTTATGGCACAACAATATTGAAATAGAAGCTCATCCTCCTTTAGTGAAGATAGAGCAATTACCGCTAGTAGGTAGCGAACCTCCCGTTAGGCCAGTGACTTTACCTGACGCACTCACTATTGCGGAGCAAAGATTCCCTGATTTTAAAGCGAGCTATATTACGCCGCCTGAGCACAATAGGGATACTTACAAGCTCTATGGTGAGGGTGATTTTATTTTCTTCGACCAATATTCATACGGGGTTATCATCAACCCATGGACAGGTGCAATTGAAAGCGAAAGGTCGCCCACAAAAATGAATACCTTGCAAACCTTGTCTCATATCACGAGTCCTCTTCATTACGGCAATATTGGCGGTCTTTACACTAAAATAATTTGGTTTCTTTTTGGTGTGTTGTTAACGGGTATGTCTATTACTGGTTTTTTAATGTGGGGGAATCGCACACTAAAAGCGTCTAGTCGTAATAAGATCTTTACAGAGAATTTAGCAACTGAAAATACTAGACAAGCACTTACTCAGCAGGAAGTTAGCTAATGGCTCGTATGAATAATACTTTATGGAATCGTTATAAATATAAGCTTAATGTTTTGATCATCCTTTTACCTTTTTATTTCATTTATCAATCCTTGACCCCTGAACCCCTCGAATCTTGGCCGGCAAAAAAAATAGCTTCTTTTGAAGTGACACCTATGCCAGACAACTTTGATCCGCCATATTTTCATGACGACCATTATACCAAAGACTTTTCTCTAACCTTTACCCAAGGGAAAGTATCAAATATTCGCCAAGCTTATTTGAATATAGGTAAAGAGCCTATCGCGCTATCAACGTTAGAAGCGGGGAATGAAGGTATTTTGCATGGTAGCCAGCATGGCCAAGAAGCTCATGCGATTAGCCCTAAAGTATTAAAGGCTACAGATAAAGTTTGGCTAACTATTGCCGACTGGCAAGGACATCATGTGATAACCAGCTGGGATTTACCTCAAGCGCTTTTGCCTTAAAGTAAACAACCATCTATACCCGTTATAGCTCATGCTCTGACAGGGCGTTATTTAAAGCGCATGGATAAATCGATGGCATTAACATGTTTAGTTAATGCACCACTAGAAATATAATCAACCCCTGCTTTGGCGTATTCTTGTAAAACATCAAGGGTCATATTACCTGAAACTTCTAATTTTGCTTTACCTCGAGTGGCTTTTACTGCTTGTTCTATCGTGGCTGGGGTGAAGTTGTCAAGCATGATAATGTCAGCACCTGCGTTTAATGCTTGCGCAAGTTCATCGAGAGACTCCACCTCTATTTCAACGGTTTTATCATGGTGGTTAGCCTTAGCGGTTGTTATTGCTTCAGCAATACCACCACAAGCAGCAATATGATTTTCTTTGATCAGGAAAGCGTCAAATAAGCCGATTCTATGGTTTACACCGCCACCACAAAGTACCGCATATTTTTGTGCGCTGCGTAAACCCGGTAATGTTTTACGGGTATCAAGTAACTTAGTGTCGCTACCCGCCAACTCTTTTACATACCGACTCGTTAAGGTGGCGGTACCTGATAAGGTTTGTAAAAAATTTAACGCAACACGTTCACCGGTTAGTAATGTACGTGCATAGCCGTCAAGCTCAAAAAGTGTGGTATTGGCAGGTACGAATTCACCGTCATTAACAAACCAGGTGATTTTTGTAGAATGAGGAGGACTCGCTTGCTCGGCGGTACTGTTTAAAGATGCATCCAATTGTTTGAACACTTCATTCACCCAAGCTACCCCACAAATAATACAATCTTCACGCGTAATAACCGTTGCAATGGCTTGTTCATTTTTCGGAATTAGCATGGCGGTAATATCTTGGCTAGCTTGAGGCGCCTCATTACCATCAGAGCCTAAATCTTCGCAAAGAGCCCAAAAAATAGTTTTACTGATATCTTGTTGTAATTTTTCTAATTGTGCACTAAACATTGCTTCGTTCCTATTACCCGTTGGTATTCTGCCGTTCTCGTAATATTAATTGTTTACCCGTTTGATAAAAATCGACTTGTTTCAGCGCGCTCATGCCTAAAAGTATTTCATCTGTTTTCATTGCGGGGTTAATGTGAGCGGCAACATTATACAAGAAAATATTACCTAAGCTCAATTGCTCAAGCTCAGTTTTATAAACAGTGACTTGTCCATTAGCCGTTTGAACTTGGTAGTTACCCTGAACAATTAAACCAAGTTGTTCGGCAATATGAGCAGGAACGGATACTTGGGTAGCGCCCGTATCTAGTAAGAAGGTGACGGGCATCTCATTTATTGTGCCGCGAGCCACATAGTGGCCTTGCCTGTTTTGGGCTAATACTACTTCGGCTTGACCACTTGCTGTTAAGCGTATATCAGGGAGAGTATTTGGGTTGTATTGCTCATCAAGCACATCTTGAAAGACAAACATCAATAATGCTAAGCCGATTATCCAGGCTAACCAGACGAATGTTTTTGCTATTTTGTGTGTTGGGTCAACTTCAGTCATACTAAGTAGTCTTTAAGTAAGAGGAAACTGTATTGTATGTTTTCTTAGCTATGCAAGAAAGTACAAAGTGTAACCTTATGCGAAAGGACATTATATTATAAGGTGAATAACTAAAAGCACTTTAGAATCGTGGCCACATACAAAGGCCATAAAAACCTAAATATTTACTGCGATATCAGTAACTTATACAAAGTCTGAATATACAAACCTTGCCTTTATATTTGCCGTCAAATCGAAGTTGACGCCAGTAAATGATAAACCACCGACTGAAAGTCCATCACCCAATCTGTATATACCCGTTACCATTCAAAGTGCAAGATTTCAGTGGGAATTAAAATGACTTTAGGCAAGGCAAATAATTGAAGCATAGTTACGGCTATGGTTTGATTATTTAACCGAGTATAAAGTCATTTTAAACCCATCGGAGAAGCGCTTGAGTAACATCACTGCATCGTTACTGTGAGTGTCATTTGTTATTCACTTGCTACTAACTGAGCCTCGGTTATTTACATGCAAAATGAAAGATCAGATTGTTTTTCTAAGGACAAGTTAGCTCGGTAAAAAGCGCCTTGTAAAATTAACTTTATCACCTCGTCGTAAGCCAACCCATGTTCAATCTCGCATGATTTTGGAAAGTAACTTGACCCTGGAGTCATTCCTGGAACCAAATTCGCTTCAAGAAAAAAATACTCCCCGCTTTTATTCGCTTTAATATCTATTCGTCCAAAATCCCTGACACCAAGATGAATAAAAGAATCGATAGCTAGCTTTTTAACATTATCCATTATTTCCTTATCCTCAATCAGCTTCAGCTCTTCTGAATCCTCACGTTTCACTTTCTCACCTAGAATCCTAAGTCCATGTTTTGATTCTGGCGGAGTGATCTCGATAGGAGAAACAATGAACTCACCATCCAGTTTTTTAATTACGGCCACGGTAAACTCGCGACCATCCAAATATTCTTCGACCAGTATCGGCATGTTAAATAACGAATATAATGATGATACTTTGTTTTTGAATTCTGAAAAACTAGTGACATACGATAAATCATCAATACCATTGCCATTTGCGGCATCTGTTGGTTTCAAGAATAAAGGGAATTTAATGGGTAATTCACTTTCACTGCTATGCTGCCCAGGGACTGTTGTGAAATATTTGGCCGTTGCCACCCCTTTATTTTGTAAGTAGGTTTTTGCGAGAATTTTATTCGAATCAAACTCTAAGGTCCCTTTTAACGAGCCTGTAAAGTTAATACCATGTTGCATAAAATATTCAGAAAGCCAAATATCATTGTCATTGTCTATCGAAACATACTTAACGGCTAAAACAACCAGATCGGGTTTTCTTGCTATTATTTTATCTAAATCATCCTCCGTTCTACAAACAGTTAGATTGACTAAGTACCCCATTTTAACTATTACTTTCAACACAGCGTGGCAAGCATGAATTCCTCCAAAGCCAGTTTCTTTTAAATTTTCATTAGGAGTCGTGACTATCTCTATTCTCATGATAAGGACCTTTCAAATTGTTTAATAAAATAATAATGCACCCGTTATGACTAACTTAAGATACAAACAGTAAATGCCATGGAATTTTTGGTGCACTTTGGAAAAGTTCTGGCGGGACAGCATCTGACTACTGCGCTCCTTAAGTTCTACTGAACGATGAGCCTTAATAAACTAAAATAACGAACCATTATTAAAATTTAGTGACCTACTTTATACGTAGGGAAAATTGCCAAGTAAAAGGCATTTATTTTAATACTCGTTGTTCTAATTATTAAATAAATAACAATGTAATGGGTGTGAAGTGGTCAAGTAGAAATGAACACCTCATTAATGGGATTGGTATAATACCTACAACCAGAGAGCTAATCCTGAGCGATCTCCATTTACGAGGGAATACAAAAAACCTAAGTCAACAGACCTTGGTCTTTCATCACATAACAGCACAGGTAATTTTATTACTGCAAACCTTGCTCAACTAACAAGCCGCCATGACGATTTTTGGCTTCGAATACACATCTTCTTCATCCAGTAATAAATTGTCAGTAAAAGGTTTTCTATGATTCATTAGCCCCAGTAGCTCACAGATAACGCCACAAATTTCTGTTTGTTTGGGGGCACAGCCTACTTGATGAGAAAAACGATCACCAATAACATATAAGGGAATATCTCGCTCTTCGGCTAAGGCGCCGCCATGGCTTTTATCGCTATTCATGCCATGATCTGCGGTAATGATAATTTGATAACCCGCCTCAATCCAAAGGGGTAGGTATTCAGATAACTCTTTGTCTGATCGGCGCGTGGCATTACGGTAATGAGCACTATCAAGTCCACCATGATGGCCAGCTTGATCAATACTCATCGGGTGAATCAATAAAAAATCTGGATCATAACGTCGGCGTAATAATTCCGCGTCAAGATATAAATGACCGTCAGGGTAGTCCCCATCATGGTAAAAAGAACCGTATTGAATAAGTTGTTCGGTATTTTCTGTATGACGGTCTCGTATTGGATTATAAGGACTTTGGTTATAGAGTTCACTGAACCAATGAAAAGCCGCAGCGGCGGTGGACAAACCTGCTTCACGTGCCAAACTGAAGACACTCTCTTGATTGGAGTTACGTATCACTTGATTATGAACTATGCCACTAAGTGCTGGAGTCACACCCGTTAGTATGGTCTCGTAAAGTGGCCGAGACATAGAGGGTAATTCGCATTGAATTTTGTAAAACGTTGCTTTGTCTTGCTCTCTTAATGCTTGAACAAATCCCATGCATTGCTCAGCAACTTTATACGCTAAACCATCAAGAACAATAAGTATTACTTTGTTTGTCATTTTATACTCCGTACACCGGAATGAGTTAAGTGTCATTTTTTAATGACTCTCGGTGTGAAAAGAATACGGATGCTTTATGACAATAATATGACTATAAAAGGGTATTTTTATGACAGCTATAATTTGAAGATAATATGTCGTCTGCTAGCTGTGCTTTTGTTAACGATGTTCATTGTTTACATTTGAAAGATAAACAATGAACACTTCCTCTAGCTGGCGCTAACTCCTCAAATAATGGGTTATGGGAATAACAATTAACTCTTTGAAAAATCAGTCAATTTCTTGTGCTAGATACTTGCCTCTATGACTTTGAGATATGACATTTTGTTTTATCTTTGTCGATGATGTTTTCGGGTTATATGAAACCTGAATAATTTTACTTCCTATAGAGTGCAAATAAGCCTCTACATCAACATTATGTGGCTTATCACCCCAATCCTCGCCAATAACAAAGATATCCGGCTTTAATTCTTTACAAGCGGAGACATATTCAAGCTCATGGTAAGGAAGGACAATATCAACACACCGCAAGGCTTTTAGCATATCCATTCGCTCTTCGAGTGGAATAACAGGTACATTAGGTTTGTAAGAATTCACCACACCATCTGACGCCACACCCACGGCAACAACATCGCCCAATGTTTTACAGTACTCTAATAAAGCAAGGTGCCCTACGTGTAATAAATCAAAGGTACCCACTGTATATACTACCATTACGTTTTTTTACTCCTGTTATAAAAGATTAAAAATTAAAATTTGATGTTTTTATCATGGCGTAATCTATAAAAGCTTCCAACCGTAAAAACACGTTATTGAAAGTGTATAAATAGCTAAGCCATAAACATTCATTGGATTACCAGAAAGCTTCGGTGTTTTTATTTCAGCGACATTTAAAGCCGCAAGTCCTAGAGCAGAAACATAAAAAACGATAGCAAAGATACTCTGGGGTAAAATACTTTCCAACATAAAAATAAAAACAAGAATGAGACTATTATTATCGAGAGCTAAGCCAGTATATTTGCTACCGCCAGCCAAACCGAAAGTACTAAAGTAACTTAATCTTATCGCGCTAGCCGCGAGCATAAAAAAAGCTCCAATTAAAAAGATTGGCTCGAACTTACCATAACTCATCAACAAGATTGCAGGAGTAACACCGTAGCTAACAATGTCTATTACCACATCAAGCTGTCCGCCAAACGCCCGATCATTACCCGTTCTACCGTTCATTTTTCGTGCAACCAAGCCATCAGCCCAATCAAAAGCAACCGCCCAAACCATGCCAATCATAGCCGCGTAATAAATACCTAAGATACTGAAATAAATGGCCAGTACGGTGCAAGCTAGGCCGGCAAGTGAACACAGATTGGGAAGATCTTTTACGAAAGAAAGAATAGTAGGCTGTGATGCTTGTTCTGCTTGTTCTGCTTGTTCTGCTTGAGATTCCATATTATTTGTAGTCATGTTTTTCCTAAAAAATAATAATTAAAGTGCATATCGAAGTGCATATTGGTGGTAGGATTTTAAGGACTGGAGTATAGCACATTGCTGGTGCAGCCCAGCAAAATTTGTTCCACAATTTGTTTTTTATAGCCGTTCCTTCTGATCAAAGTGATTACTTCAATCACTTTAATTTCTCTATACAAACTTATCTCGACAATATCGGTTACCGTCAGCAGGAAAAATTTAAGACCGCCAACGACGAATTAAGCGGTGTGGTTGATCGGAATTAAGTCAGGGACAATAGTAATACCATTTTGATTAAATTTGTGATCTAATTGATTTTATTTTTCACGCCCCCTATCAGTAATTATGACCACACTTGAATCCATTAATTTTAAATCCCTTATTGCAAAAGAAACGAACGGGCGAATGCGGGTTCGTTTAATGGCGCTTTCCCACATCAAAGAGGGTGCTAATAACACACAAGCAGCACGAAATTTACACATTAGTCGACGTATTGTTAATGACTGGGTTAAAAGGTTTTATGAGCAAGGTCTTGATGGCTTAAAAGAAAAACCTCGCTCTGGCCGACCCTGCGCCCTAGACCAACAACAATTAATTCAGTTAAGTGAGTACATTCAAAAAAGCAGTCTTAAAGAAAGCGGTGGCAGA
>JBAHZW010000041.1:0-19906 GCA_037132835.1 Colwellia sp.
CCCAACCCCATTGATGGCTGAAAATCTTGCGGGACATTTTGCTTTTGGTCTTAATGCCAGCAATGTTTCTAGCGTGATCGTAGAAGGTCAATTTGTCTATGAAGATAGAGCGTTTCCTTTTGATGTCTCTGATATCTATGCCCAAGCAAGAAAAGTGGCCGATCGATTATGGAAAACGATGGATGACCTCAACTAATGTTTTAACTTGGATTTTAAGTAGATCTTTAAGAAGAGTTAATCGCAACTTAAGCTAATACTTAGCGCTCTAAGATTGGTACTCGCTGCCTCTGGCTGAAATTGTGAAGTATTAAAAGTCTGAAAGGATTTTATTTGTTTATCATTAAATAAACAGACTACTTGGTCAGCTTTTTGCAGTAAGCTTTACAGTAGATAGAATAGCTTTTATAAAAACAGACAATAAACTGAGTATTTAAGACATTGAATAAAATAATTTATTATTGCTTTCTTTGAACGTCTGTTTTACTTACCCTTAATAGTACATAGTTGCTGATAATATCCCGTTGGAGTTTAATAATGCAGTTACCCGTAAATCCATTATTCAGTAGCCCTAAACAGGATTGGTTAAGTGCCTGTCAGTCACTAGAACAGCGAGGTGAAGCATACTGCATTGCAACAATTGTGGCCGAGTCGGGTTCACTTCCGCGCGGGGTAGGAGCTAAAATAGTGGTCAGCTCTACCCATCAGTTCGATACACTTGGCGGCGGTGCGCTAGAATTTGATATTATTCATAAAGCACGCGCAGGCTTAATGGCACGACAATCCAATGCCAATATTTCTGGCGTTCATATTGAAAGGTTTGCGCTAGCCGCTGATTTAGGACAATGTTGTGGGGGGGCTGCGCAAGTTATGTTTGAGTATCTCAATACTCAGCTTGCCCATGTTGTGGTCTTTGGCGCGGGGCATGTCTGCCAATCACTGGCGGCAATTCTTAAAGCATTACCCTGCCATTTACAGGTGATAGATAGCCGAGAGAATTGGTTAGAATCATTTGATAAACAAGGGATTGCAACGGCTTTGTATAAAGACACCGCTGAAGCAGTAGCTGAAATACCAGCAAACTCTCACCTTGTTATTATGACACATGAACACAGCCAAGATTTTGAAATAACTCGTCGTGCGCTTGAGCGAAAATGCTTTCCATTTATAGGTCTTATCGCTTCAACATCGAAAAAGAAACGTTTTGAATTTCGTCTTAAAGAACAGTTATCAACGACATATTTACTCGAACAATTAACCTGTCCTATTGGTCACCCTAATATAAAGGGTAAGCTGCCGATGCAAGTTGCGGTTTCTATTGCAGCTCAATTAATGACGTATTTTGAGCAAAAAACAACTCAAAATGCCCCCCGTAAAGCGATGAACAAAAATGCGTGGGAAAATGTCAATCAATTAAGAACGACATTGCTGGCAGAAAAAAACACTTCCGCGTCAAAGCCTTTGTGATAGAGCGGTACAACAGCGAAACGGTTGTACCCTGTGAAAAAAAGCCCTCTGACCTCAGCCCTCAATTGATAATCAATAATCGACAATTCATTATCAATGAACTGTCGGTGAAAACTATCAGTTTATCATTCATTGTCCACGCCCTATAAAAGTCATATAAAAAACTTACTTTACCGGTAGGTTAGCTCGCTTTTTACTCGGTAAATCACTCGGTAAATCACCCGACAAATCATCAATGTTGCTCTGTAATTATTTGTTCACTAGACGACAATTGTCGCTTTTGTCGTAAAACCAACATCCTTAGTTTTATTCTGAAATAAAATAAAAAATAACTCTATTAATATCAATGTAATAGCTTAATTTTGGAGGGGTGGTATATGGCGTATTTCCTGCAGTATTTATGACAGATGCAGTAATAAAAGTTCGGTTAGAAGTCACTCAAAAAAGTGACTAGCCATCTCTCCATCAAAAACAAACTCGTAATCGATTAGCAAGTAAATCAGTTAATACATTGCACCACTCGCGAGTGGTATCTAAATAATTTAAGGAACAGGGCAAAATGATTAATTTGACCTTAAACGGTATGCCTCTCAGCTTTGATGAATCAGAGCCTAGAAGACTGATAGATTACTTGAGAGAAGATCAGGGGTTGATATCGGTAAAGGATGGTTGTAGTAAGGGAGCATGTGGTACTTGCTCAGTGCTCATTGATGGTGAATCAAAGAAATCATGCGTAAAAATTTCTAGCTTAGAAGATGATATCGACATAATAACGGTTGAAGGCTTAACCGATCGTGAAAAAGAAGTTTATGATTTTGCTTTTGCCGACACGGGTGCTGTTCAGTGTGGTTTTTGTATTCCAGGCATGGTGCTAACCGGCAAGGCACTGCTTGATAAAACGCCAGATCCCTCGCGTGAGGAGATAAAGAAAGCACTCTATCGTAATGTCTGCCGTTGCACGGGTTATGTCAAAATAATCGATGCGATTATACTTGCGGCAAAGTATTTAAGAGAAAATATCGCACTTCCCCAAAAAGTGTTTAGCGGAAAATTAGGCGAAGATTTTCATCGCATTGATGCCAGAGAGAAAACCCTTGGTTATGGTCTTTATGTTGATGATATAACGCTGCCTAATATGCTTTATGGTAAAGCGTTAAGAACTAAATACCCTCGCGCACTTGTTAAAAAAATAGTCATAGAAAAAGCTCGTCAACATCCTGATGCTGTGTGTGTGCTTACCGCAAAAGATATTCCAGGAGAGAATAAATTAGGCCATCTCGCCAAAGATTGGGATGCACTGATTTGTGAGGGCGATATTACTCGCTATGTGGGGGATGCTATTGCGTTAGTAGCCAGTAGTAATCAGGAGACACTTGATGAGATTTTAGACTTGATTGAGGTGGATTATCAAGAGCTTGAACCTTTGACTAACCCAGCAGAATCGATGGCTTGTGATGCCCCGAAATTACATGAGTCAGGTAATATTTTACAACATGAAAAGCTGATCAGGGGAGATGCTAAAGCCGCGATCGCCAAGGCAAAATTTAAAGTTAGTCAACATTACTCAACGCCTTTTACCGAACATGCTTTTATGGAGCCCGAATGCGCTATTGCCGTTTATGAAGATGACGGTATTTTGCTATATTCAGGCTCACAAGGAATTTATGATGACCAAAAGGAAGTCTCAGAGCTGCTTGGTATAGATAAAAGTAAAGTGAGGGTTAAAAGTGCGTTGGTCGGCGGCGGCTTTGGCGGCAAAGAAGATATGAGCGTTCAGCACCATGCGTCATTGCTTGCTTGGCTTTCAAAAGGAACCGTTAAAATCAAGTTTTCTAGGGAGGAGAGTTTAGCTATTCATCCCAAAAGACACGCAATGGAGATGGATCTTACTACCGCCTGTGATGAAAATGGCATATTACTTGGGATGGATGCCAAAATAATTCTTGATACTGGCGCTTATGCTTCTCTTGGTGGTCCTGTGCTGCAACGCGCTTGCACCCATGCTGCTGGCCCATATAACTTTCATAATATTTGTGTTGATGGCATGGCCGTCTATACCAATAACCCTCCTGCGGGCGCATTTAGAGGTTTTGGTGTCACTCAGAGTGCCTTCGCCTTTGAGTCTAACCTTAACTTGCTCGCTGAAATGGTGGGTATTTCTCCTTGGGAAATTAGATACATAAATGCCGTTAGACCCGGCATGAGCTTACCTAATGGTCAAATTGCCGATCAAAGTACGGCGCTGGCTGAGTGCCTTGAAGCGGTAAAAGAAGTTTATGAATCGAATCAATATGCGGGTATTGCCGCCTCTTTTAAAAACAGTGGTTTGGGTGTTGGTGTGCCTGATGTCGGTAGATGTATTTTATCGGTAGAAAATGAAAAGGTTCATATACGTATAAGTGCCGCCTGTATTGGACAGGGCATTGCTACAGTGGCGCTGCAAATGCTGTGTGAAGTGACCAACCTTAAGCCAGAAAGTATCGTTGTTGAATCCCCTGATACGGCAAGAACCCCTAATTCAGGTACGACTACCGCGTCAAGACAAACCGTTTTTACTGGTGAGGCGATCACTCGGGCAGGGCTTAAATTAACACAAGTGCTAGCAACGGGGAAAAGTTTAAAGGATCTTGAAGGGGTTGAATTCTACGGTGAGTATACTGCCGTTACAGACCCCATAGGCTGTGATAAAGAAAACCCAGTTAGCCATGTTGCCTACGGTTATGCGGCACAGGTGGTCGTCCTTGATGAGGAAGGCAAGGTGAGTAAAGTTGTTGCTGCCTATGATCTCGGAAAACTGGTCAATAGAAAGGCTGCAGAGGGACAAATAGAAGGCGGCATTGTGATGGGGCTTGGCTATGCGTTAACCGAAGATTACCCTCTTATCAATGCTGTTCCTCAGGTCACTTACAAAGGTTTGAGGTTATTCAAGTCGGTGGATACGCCAGAGATTGAAACCATTATCGTTGAACGCGACTTTGAGGCGGATATTGCTCAAGGAACAAAAGGCGTTGGCGAGCTCGCCACGATACCCACAGCACCAGCAACTCAAGGTGCTTATTATGCATTTGACGGTAAATTTAGAGTGACATTACCCATGCAAGATACCCCATACACTAAAAAAATTAAGAAGAAAAAAACCAGGAGAAGTCAACGATGAGTGAGTCAAGCTTAGAAAAAATTAACCAAATGGAGATTATATATGGCTTAAACGATAAGCCAACTCCGCATAAAGCCTTTATAGCAGCACTGCAGCATATGCTGGCTATCTTTGTTGGGATCATGACACCCCCGTTAATTATTGGAGGAGCATTAGATCTTCCCCCTGAGATGAAAGCGTATATTATCAGTATGGCCTTGTTTGTGTCGGGTTTGGCTACCTTTATTCAGGTTAAAAAGTTTGGTCCAGTCGGCTCTGGCCTGTTAAGTATCCAAGGAACTAGCTTTACTTTCTTGAGTCTTTCTATTGGTATCGGTTTGTCTGTAAAAGCCGCGGGTGGCTCACCAGAGCAAGCCTTAGGTACCATTTTTGGTATTGCCTTGATTTGCTCTCCCGTGGAGATGATTTTTAGCCGTTTTATTCCTTCATTAAAAAAAGTTATTACTCCGCTGGTCAGTGGTATTGTCGTGACCTTAATCGGTATGTCGCTTATTAATATTGCCATTACTGACATTGGTGGTGGTAAATGGTTGTTTGATAATAAACCTGAAAATTTTGGCAGTGCTAATCATCTCGGTTTAGCCATGATTGTCCTGTTTACCATTATTATTTTAAATCGCAGCCGCAACAACTGGCTACGAATGGGAGCCATTGCTATCGGCCTGACACTGGGATACGTTATTGCTGCATCGATGGGCTTGGTACAGTTTGATAAAATTAGTACCTTAGAGGTTTTTGCACTACCAGTGCCCTTTAAGTTTGGCTTTTATATTGCTTGGGATTATGTCATTCCAATGGCCCTACTTTATCTGATCACTACGGTTGAATCTATTGGTGATTTAACGGCCACCTCCATGGTCTCTGGAGAACCAGTTAAGGGTGAACTTTATATTAAGAGAATATCAGGTGGTGTCTTTGGTGATGGTGTTAACTCCGCTTTATCGGCGGTTTTTAACTCGTTCCCCAATACCACCTTCAGCCAAAATAATGGTGTTATCCAAATGACGGGTGTCGCAAGTCGTTATGTCGGTTTCTGGATTGCAGGGCTGTTAGCCTTGTGTGGTTTATTTCCTGTTATTGGTGGCTTATTCTCTATTATTCCAAATGCTGTTTTGGGGGGAGCCACCATTATCATGTTTGGTACTGTGGCTGCTTCGGGGATCAGAATTATTGCCAGTAGTATTATTGACCGTCGCGGGGTTTTAATTATGGCGATTTCTTTTGGTATGGGCTTAGGTGTTGCTTTTAGACCTGAAATTTTGGGGATATTCCCACCGATGATTAAAAGTATCTTTGGTTCTGCCGTTACTACGGGTGGTTTAATGGCAATAGCATTGAATATATTCCTGCCACAATCGCTTCGGGAGCAAGCACCTGACGGGGATGGCAGTGCATACTCTAAAAATTAATCTACTGCGTGAGGTTTTATTTTATAGCTCATAACGGCAAAAGAAAAACCTAAATTTAGCTTATCGCAAACGTTTAATACTTGATTCATACACGTATTGAAAAGTGGAAAAGCGTGGCCTTAAATATAAATACTCAATCTTAGCGAAGGTTGAGTATTTTTTTGCTTAACCGCGTCACTAATACCATATATTGTATTAGTGACGCGGTTAGCCAAACGGAATTATACCAATTCCATTAAATTAGTTCCCACTCAGAGCTTGTCAGTGCTTTGAGAATAAATACTTTATTCAACGTAATCATACTTCGCATAGTAAGTTCTTGTATGAAAATCAAACACCAAAAATCAAGGGAGTTTATATTTTAAGAAAACAATAACTACTGAGTCCACATCGTGAAACTATTACTGCTATGTCCATACCTTGATGTCGATATATATTAAAAAAAAACAATCAAGAGTTATACGACAATGAGTCATAATAAATCCTCAAACTATTTATACATTCCGCATTCAGGCCCAGCTTTACTTGAAACACCATTGCTAAATAAGGGAAGTGCATTTTCTGAACAAGAGCGAAATAATTTCAATTTATTAGGATTGTTACCGCCTCGCTACGAGTCGATAGATGAACAAGTTGAGCGGGCTTATAGGCAATATAAGAGTTTTGATGATCCGCTAAATAAGCATATTTATTTACGTGCTATTCAAGACAATAATGAAACCTTGTTCTTCCGCTTATTACAGTCTCATATTGAAGAGATGTTACCTATCATTTATACACCTACGGTAGGTGATGCATGTGAAAAGTTTTCTGATATTTATCGTTCTTCTCGTGGGCTATTTATTAGTTATGAAAATCGCCATATGATTGATGATATTTTGCGCAATGCAACTAAGCGAAATGTAAAAGTGATTGTGGTAACCGATGGTGAAAGAGTTTTAGGGCTCGGTGATCAAGGAATAGGTGGTATGGGTATTTCTATTGGTAAACTTTCACTATATACCGCATGTGGTGGTATTAGTCCTGCTTACACATTACCTGTCATGTTGGATGTTGGCACAAACAATAAAAAGTTACTGAACGATCCTATGTATATGGGCGCTAAGCATGAGCGTATAGGTCAAGAACAGTATGATGAATTCTTAGATTTATTTATTCAGGCTACGAAACGTCGATGGCCAGAAATAATGATTCAATTTGAAGACTTTGCCCAACCTAATGCCATGCCATTACTTAATCGATATCGTGAAAAAATTTGTTGTTTTAATGATGATATACAAGGGACGGCAGCGGTAACTTTAGGCACTATATTGGCCGCTTGTCGAACGCGTGGCTCAACATTATCAAAGATGAAGGTTGTCTTTGTCGGAGGTGGCTCTGCAGGGTGTGGTATTGCTGAAATGTTAATCCAACAAATGTGTTTTGAAGGTCTTAGCGATACGGAAGCTCGTAAGCAGGTATTTATGGTTGATAGGTATGGCTTATTAACGCAAGGCATGCATGGTTTACGTGATTTCCAAAGTGCACTCAAACAACCGCTGTCAGCGATTACTGATTGGCAATATAGTGGCGAATTTGCAACGTTAATAGAGGTCATTCATTGTGCTAAGCCTGATATATTAATTGGCGTATCAGGTCAGGCAGGGTTATTTACCGAGCAAGTCGTACGTAATATGAAGCAACACTGCGACTTACCGATTATTTTCCCATTAAGTAACCCGTCAAAACAAATTGAAGCGACTCCTGAAGATATTATAGCGTGGACTAATGGTGAGGTTGTTGTTGCAACAGGAAGTCCGTTTGAACCCGTGCAGTTTAATGGTAAAAATATAGCTATTCCTCAGTGTAATAATAGCTATATATTTCCGGGTATCGGTTTAGGCGTGATTGCTTGTAATGCACGTATTATTAGTGATGAAATGCTGATGGCAGCGAGTAATACACTCGCGGCTGCTTCTCCACAAGTGACACAGAGTGATGGTGAATTATTGCCGCCTCTGACTGAATTAAGTGCACTCAGTCGGGATATTGCTTTTGCTGTTGCTAAAGTAGCAATAGAGCAAGAACTTGCATTGTACCTTTGTGATGATGCGTTACGGGCTATAATCGACGCTAATTGTTGGCAGGCCGAGTATAGGGCATATAAGCGTGTATCTGTGTGATTAAATTCAGCTTATAAGTTTATGGACCTATTCCATAATAGGATAGGGTCATCTACATGATGACCCTATGATTTTAAGTAATACCATATATGGTATAAATATTGATAATGTGATAAAGGCGATCTTCACAGGCATGGACGAGTTTACGCGTCTCGCTTGTTTACTCAGCAATACTAAACTTCAACAGCGCCAAGTTTAGTGTATACAAGGCTATTTTATTTAAAGTGATAAGTAAAAAATATCAATGCCTAGAATGAGTAAACACTATATAATATAAATAAGGGTAAATTAGTATCCAATATTTATTTGTATTTAGGAATGAGATGATAAAGCCGTTAAAGTCTGTGAAGAAGGAAAAAAAAACAAGTGATAAAGATATCTATCAAGAAATTTTTGATGCTATTTTGTCGTTTCGTTTACGTCCAGGGACTCGGCTTACGGAAGAGAACTTATCAAAAATATTTA
This sequence comes from Colwellia sp., assembly GCA_037132835.1. GTDB lineage: Bacteria > Pseudomonadota > Gammaproteobacteria > Enterobacterales > Alteromonadaceae > Colwellia. The sequence goes on from JBAHZW010000041.1 coordinate 8,658, forward strand.
ATGTGGGTCGGAATATTATTCGAAGGGCTTTACTGAGGCTTTCTCAAGATCATATTATTGAAATTCAACCAAACAAAGGCGCTTTTATTGCTAGTCCATCTGTTAAACAGGCTAAAGATATCTTAGAAGCGAGAAAATTGATTGAAATAGCGATTGTTAAAAACGTGATTAAATATGCAACAGCAAGTGATTATGATTTATTGAGAGAAATAGTTGTAGCTGAGCAAGATAACATTGATCATGAACACATAGTTGAAGGTCTGCACTTAGCGGGTGACTTTCACCTCATGTTAGCAAAAATATCCAAAAATACTACGCTTGAGCGTATCGTTACTACTTTAATACCACAAACCTCTTTAGTTATTGTACTTTATGAAAATCCCGATGCGCCTAAATGTTCGTATTTCGAGCACTTTGATCTCATTGATATCATGCAAAAGGGACAAGTCGAAGCCGCAGCAGAATTTATGTGCCGTCATATTCAAGGCATTGAAGATCGTTTAAAGTTAGATGAGAAAGAAACCAGAGGCGATTTAGCTGACATTTTTAAAAAGCGTTAATTCTTTTAAATGAGTATATTGGTCAATGTATGGCAGTAATAAAAATCACCAGTGATACACTAATTAGTACACAACAAAAAACGCGATTACTGAATAAAAGTAAAATATTGGCAGCCGCTGCGCAAGAGTTTAAACAGTATGGATTTAAGGGAACTTCGATAGCTAGAATTGCTGAAATAGCGAAATTGCCCAGAGCCAATATTCATTATTACTTTACGAACAAGTTAGCGCTTTATGGTGCGGTACTTGCTAATACCATAGACTTATGGAATCAAGCATTTGCTGACATAAAACCAAGTGATGATCCTGCTCAAGCAATTTCAAACTATATAGATGCCAAACTTGAGTACTCACAAACTAACCCTACTGCTTCAATCATATTTGCCAGTGAGATCTTACATGGAGCCCCTTACTTGACAGAGTATTTAAAAACAGATTTTAAACAATGGGTTACTGAAAAATCCAAGGTCATTGAAGCATGGCAAACACAAGGTAAGATAGACAAAATATCGCCATATCATTTGTTATTTACTATATGGGGTGCCACTCAACATTATGCCAATTTTGCAGTTGAAATTGAGGCGGCTCTAGAACGCCCACTCAACTCTAAAGACTTCGAAGAAGCTAAAATAACCATAAAACATATCATTTTGAAAGGCTGTGGTATATCACACCAAGAAGCGCTTTAGCTCTGCTAACTTTTATTCCCTCCACCCTGGTTACTTCCTAATTAAATCAATAGTTACAAAAATAATTATTACGTACACTTTATTTTACATGCCTATGTACCTGCCTTAGGATCGTCATCCCCGTGGTGTTTTAATACGGGGATCCAGTTTCTAAAACGCAATGGATCTTCGATGAGAGACTTCGAAGATGACGCCTACAAAGAGTTCCTGAGTACACTACATAGGCATGATATTTAAAGCATAAAAGCTATCAGTACTAACTGCTAGCTTTTTTCTTAGTTATTCGTAAAACGACTTATGGTGACCATATTTTCATCGGTTTTTGAGCGCCCAATCATTGAAATGTTCTCTTAATTAATGTTTCTTCTGTTTCGTTGCCTAACTAAAGAGAATAAATTTACACGGAGAATTATTTAAAACTGTAATCTAATTAGCATAAAAAATTAATATTCGTGAATTATCTTACTACCGCAATATAAATGCGGCATTTAAAGTAGCCGAAAAGCTTTGTAAATAGGCAAATAAATCACTAACTCCTTGGAAAATAATAATGAATATACAGAAAAAACTTACCACTATGTCATTACTCATCACGGCTATGATGGGTTGTAATAGCGATCCCAACAATGAAACAGTAATTGAATCAATAAAACCCTTTACCATTGCCATGATCCCAGACACTCAAAATATGGTTGATTACACCCATCAAACAAGTTTTTTTGATAGCACGGGAGCGATAGATGAATCCTTTCCAATGGACTCAGCAGAGCAGTTTATAACAATGATGCAGTACATCTCTGAAAATACTATTAATAATGGCGGCAACATCGCATTTTTAGCGTCAGTAGGTGATGTATGGCAACATCAGAGCTATGAGATTGACACGGAACATCAAGATAGAGGCCATGAAATTGCTACCAACAATGTTTTAGCACTTAACCTAGGAGACTATCATAATTCACAAACACGATCGTTTGAATTACCTAAATCCAAAGAAGGCTATGATTTTATTCGTGACAGCGGTATTCCTTTTGGCGTAGCACCCGGTAATCATGATTCTGATGCTATGTGGGTAGATACCACTATACCTGGCGTTGATATGTTTACCGCTACGGGTGAAGCTGACTTAAATGCATGTGTATTGGAAAATATTGAACAGCGCTTTCCTGCGGTCTGTTTTGGGATTCTCCATATTGGTGGTAATGAAAATTTTAATAGTATATTTGGTGCAGAAAGCGAATACTTTAACGATCAGCCTTGGTATGTAGGCTCTTATCATGGTGGTGCTAGCTCAGCACAAGTTTTTAGCGCGGGAGGCTATCAATTTTTAAATATAAACTTTGAAATGCAACCCAGTAATGAAGTGTTATCTTGGGGACAAAGTATGGTCGATGCTTATCCAGGTATTCCTACGCTTATCACAACACATGATTTTTTAGATGGAGCGGCTGAGCGTGCAGGTAATCCAATTGTTGACCTAGTTGTTGCTGATCCAGACAATCATAATTCAGCCAATGATGTCTTTGATAAATTAATTACTAAAAATGACCAAATATTTATGGTACTTAGTGGTCATCATCATGGCAAAGCACGTCGTACCGATACCAATGATAAGGGAAACAATGTTTATCAGATACTTGCTGACTACCAAGATCGCGGACAAAGCTATCTTGATGCCATTGCAGAAAATGGAGGTAATGAGCCTGATGAAACAGTTGGTATTGGCGATGGTTGGTTTAGAATGATGGAGTTTGATCTTGATAGAGAAATGCCAGTGATGAATGTGAGAACATACTCAACGCATTATAATACCTTTTCGAATGAACAAACTGAATACACTGATTACTATTTAGAATCAGAACGTAAGTATAGCGGCACGGTTAGCGGTGATACACTCACAGCAGAACAATTTAATGAACAAGATGATTTCACCATTGAACTCACTGATTTTGTTAAACGATTTGGCTTACCTAACCCAAAATATAATTAGAGAGTAAGTTTTTATCTAACAAGCTAACCACTGAAGTTAGTTGGTCGCTTGTTAGATAAATAGTGAACGTCTTACTATCGTAAGCGATAATTTTGGGGTTTAATCACCCCATTTAAGACAGATCTGACATTAAAAATCCTCCGCAAATTTTTCTTTCCCTATTCTTGGGATAAGCTCTGCAACTTTTGATGTATGCTGACACGCTGCAGTACCTCAGTAAGGTAATGATAGGGATTTATTCTTTGTCAGCGACAAGTGATCAGCAAGCTTTGTAAAATACCTAACTGCTCTGCACCTAATCTCACTCCAACAAAAGAAATAATTTTTACGCCCCATGGCGTTCGTTCACATAATTAAGGCTTTGCTTAGTTGATTTGTTAGCGTTAAGTTGACGTGTTGTCTTTGCTCATCAACCAAGAAAAAAACTGAGAGACTATTGGCTCAATCAGTAATGCTCTATCAAAAATAGCGTATGGCATGCACCCAACAAGCTGCATGGGTAATAGTTTCTTCTTTCTCATTGAGTGTTACCACGGTCTTACTTTAAGTAGCCATAAATAGACCATGTTGAAAGGGTGTTATATGTCCCTAAAAGATAGTTTTATTCGGGTTGTATTTATTTAATCCATTCTCTTAAATCCCCATTTTATATAGTGTTACCTGCACTTTTAAGTAAAGGTTGCCTATGGTGGAAATCAATTGTCGACAATAATGTTGACAATTTAATTATTGTTCCATATGCTTTATTGACACTGATTAATGAATACATGATTTTTACAATAGAGAAAATTTAATATTCTGATTTTGGATGTGAAGCGGTATTTTTTAACTATAGATATTACGGACGTAACTATTATTAATTTGGATTATTATCATATTTGATAATTTATTTAAAGCTCCTTAATGTTCAAAGAATTCTTAAAATTAAAAAAACACAACATAAGAGAGATTAAAACATGAATAAAATAATAACAGCTATTAGTGCAGCTGCAATCCTATTAACGGGTTTAAGCGGTGCCATAACACCCGTACAAGCGGCTACTTTTAGTTCGACTAAAATAGAAATATTATACGGTCAAAATTATGTACGTGGGTTTAATGGTGCAGATACCGATGAGGCTATTTTTACCATTGCCAACGCCTCAGGTTTTACTTGGGGGGATAGCTTCTTTTTCGCCGAAGTAACGGGTGTGAATGATTCTGAAGATACGGGTGGTACTCATATGGAGTTTAGTACTCGATATCGTTTTTGGAAACCTGAAAATACAGGAGTAATTAAAGGTTTTTATGGCATTGTGCAGGCCGATATCACCTCTAATGCTTTTGTCGAAAAAATTGTCCCTATGGGCGGGTTAAGTTTAGACTGGAATGTACCGGGTTTTAAGTTTTTAAAAACGCATGTTCAATATCGAGACGATCCCACAAAAGATGGAACTTCTGTTCAATTTAATTTGGTTTGGAATACCGCATTTACATTAGGTGGAGAGAATTTTACATTTGAAGGTTTTGCTGATTGGACTTCAGGTGAGGGTGACGGAAATGAGGTTAACCTTCTTGTACAGCCTCAACTCCTATGGTTAATAAATAAAAATATTGGAGTAGGTATTGAGTATCAGTACTGGAAGAACCGCCTAGGCATTGATGGTCTTGATGAATCAGTTCCACAAATAATGGTACGTTGGACCTTTTAGTGCAGTCATTTAATATAGGAGTTTTGTATGTCTAACTTATCTGTAGGTACACCCGAACAGTGTCGAGATCCTAACTACATGCCGCGTTTAAGCGTGGCAATACCGCTCGGTATTCAGCATGTATTAGCAATGTTTGTCGCTAATATCACCCCCGCTATTATTATTGCCGGTGCAGCTGGTTTTGGGTTTGGATCTAATTCACCTGATTTTCCAATGATGCTATACATGATGCAAATGTGTATGTTATTAGCGGGTGCGACAACGTTATTGCAAACTATTGGTGCAGGTCCAATAGGTGCTAGGCTGCCTATAGTACAAGGAACAAGTTTTGCTTTTATTCCTATTTTAATTCCATTAGTGGCGGGGAAAGGGGTAGAGGGCATGGCCGCGGTAACTGGTGGTATCTTAATTGGTGGCTTATTTCAAGCCTGTTTAGGACCCCTAGTTGGCCGGTTACGTTTTGCCTTACCCCCTTTAGTGACGGGCTTAATTGTGACCATGATAGGTCTTTCTTTATTAAAAGTTGGAATTCAATACGCTGCTGGTGGTGTTCCTGCTATTGGCACACCTGAGTACGGTTCTTTACAAAACTGGAGTGTTGCTACCGTCGTTATTGTAGTAACCCTTGGACTCAAATTTTTTACTAAAGGATTTTTATCGGTATCATCGATATTGCTTGGTCTGATAGCCGGGTATGTCGTGGCATTTACATTGGGTATGGTAAGTTTTGATAACGTGGGTCGAGCATCTTCATTTGCAATGCCACAAGTCTTTCCCTTTGGTGTTGAGTTTTCCGTTGCTGCCGTACTTGGTATCTGTTTGATGGCCTTTATTTCAGCTATTGAAACTGTTGGTGATGTATCAGGTATAACCAAAGGTGGTGCTGACCGTGAGGCTACGGATACTGAAATTAGAGGTGCGACTTATGCTGATGGATTAGGTACCGCATTGTCATCGGTTTTTGGTGGTTTGCCAAATACTTCCTTTTCGCAGAATGTAGGTTTAATTGCGATGACTCGAGTAATGAGTCGCCATGTTGTAACCATTGGTGCAATATTCCTTATACTCTGTGGTTTTATTCCTAAGGTAGGTGCGGTTATCACAACCATTCCAATCGAAGTATTAGGTGGTGGTGTTATTCTGATGTTTGGTATGGTGATATCCTCAGGCGTAAAAATGTTAAGTGACGTTGATTGGACAAGTCGTAACATGGTGATTTTTGCTATTTCATTGTCGTTAGGCTTCGGCTTAATGCTTGAACCTGGCGCCCTACAACATATGCCGAGTACTGCTCGAGCCTTATTGGGAACGGGCTTATTACCAGCAGCATTTTTAGCTATTATCCTTAATTTAATAGTGCCTGATGACGAAACCTAAACCAATATATGGCTAGTTTACAGCGAGAAACTAGCCATACTTAAACTAATTCCACTAATAAGTGCAATTTCTTATGCGGATTGGTATTAAATAGAGTGAACGTAAAAATAGGATAATATAGAGATCTTTATTTAACCGAATGTAATCAAATGAATACAAAATTATTTGCTGTAAGCTTAACTCGATAATTAAAGCATCTTCTTTATGATTCCCGTGCAAAGAGAGATAGCTCATTTAGCCAATTCAAGCAGTAGATACCGAAACGAGTACAGGTGAACGGAACCAGCCATTTTTTGCGCTACCTTATCAATGCCTATACCAACAAGACTATACTAAAACCTTTAATAACAATATGTTGGTATTAAAATTAAGTTTACGAGAAGCAACCAATGCTTTCTGCATTAACCCTAAAGTATTTTTTAGGGCGTCATCATTTATTGATGGCTAAAGCAGGCCAACACACTCGCCATTGAAAAGAAAAGTTTGCGAAAACATAGTAAAAGAACTTAAAAGAGACAGGTTGCCGTTGTTTTATTTCTTGGTTGTAGTAACTTTATGATTAATTTGGCTTTATATTTTTGTAGGATGACAAAAATAATGACTGATGTTGCTACCCATTAGTTATTAATTAGTTATCAATTAGCCATCAAATGGCTGGCTTTATTTTGGAACAAAACAACGCAAAGGTAGATAAATAACAACTATTGGTAGTCGCTTAAGGGGGACAACCATATTATGGAGAAGAGCCCTTATGATATGTAAAGAAAAGACCGCATTATTGTGGTTTTTATCGGGTTAGATCTGAAAATAACGGCAATTAATTAACCATTGAAAGTGAAACTATTGAGTTAACATTAACATGATACCAGCAAATATGAATGACTACCCAAGAGATATGAAAGGATACGGACAAACCCCCCCCAAGGTCACTTGGCCAAATAAGGCGAAAATAGCGGTTCAATTTGTTATTAATTATGAGGAGGGAGCTGAAAATTGCATATTACATGGCGATAATGCATCTGAAACTTTTTTGTCAGAAATTATTGGCGCGTTACCTTTTGAAAATGAACGCCATATGAACATGGAATCTTTCTATGAATTTGGTAGTAGAGCCGGTTTTTGGCGATTGCATCGATTATTTACTCAGCGCGGATTACCCGTAACGGTGTTCGGTGTGGCTATGGCTATGCAACGTAACCCAGAAGCTGTGGAAGCTATGTTAAAAGCAGACTGGGAAATTGCTAGTCATGGGTATAGATGGATTGATTATCAAAAAATCCCACTTGAAAAAGAGCGTGAGCACTTAAAAAAAGCCATTGAAATTCATGAAGAGATGACGGGTGAAAAACCCAAAGGTTGGTATCTAGGCAGAATGAGTGTAAACACTCGACAACTTGTCATTGACGAAGGTTCTTTTTTATATGATTCAGATAGTTATGCTGATGACCTACCTTATTATGTGGAAGGGAAAAACAAGCCGCATTTAATTGTACCCTATAGCCTAGATGTTAATGATATGCGCTTTGCCAGCCCACAGGGATTTAATTCAGGTGATCAGTTCTATTCTTATTTAAAAGATACGTTTGATATATTGTATGCTGAAGGTGAGGATGCTCCAAAAATTATGTCTATTGGTTTACATTGTCGCATCATTGGTCGACCTGGGCGGTTTGCGAGCCTTGTGAAGTTCCTCAACTATATTGAGACCTTTAACGCAGTATGGGTGTGTAGAAGACAAGATATCGCTGAGCATTGGTTAGAGCACCATAAACCGAGTTAACTACTTATCTTATCCATACCTTATACTTAAATTGACAACCAATTTAAGGTGGATTTAAACCTATTTAGCCTAAATTTTCTGTGCCTATGCACTTGGCTCAGGATCGTCATCCCCGTGGAGTTTTAATACGGGGATCCAGTCTCTAAAGCGCAATGGATCTTCGATGAGAGACTTCGAAGATGACACTTACAAAGAGCTCCTGAGTAAACTACATAGCCATTAAATTTATGCTATTGCCTTTCTTTCAGGCATACCTAGCCCGAGCACAGCATTCTTTCTCGGAGGTATGAGCGGATTTATCTTTTTCTCTCTACGCGATTGAGTAAGGTGGGTAAGACCTCACAATCACCGACATTAACTTGGGTGATTTCTGCTTCAATGATTTCATGACTCTCTACATCGACCGCCAAGTGACGTTTCCGCCATGTTCGATTTTTTGCAATAATTGGTGTTAACGCTTTTTGCTCTTTTGTTTATACGGACAAACTCCCAAAGGGCGAGTTTAAAAAGCTTATATGCTACGTTATTAATTTCGACAAGGACGCTACAAGGATATAGCTTCTTAGAGAATTCCTTGCCTCTAAGCCTTTTAAATATCGCCGAGTGGGAAGAAACTTAGTGGAATTGGTATTATACTTCGATCCATACTGCTTTAGTTTTAATGAAGTAATCTAACTGTTCTGGCCCCATGTCTTTTCCAAACCCCGACTGCTTGAAGCCACCAAAAGGGATACAGCTGTCAACCAGATCGTGCGTATTCACCCAAACAGTGCCAGCATCAAGATTATGTATCATACGCTGTGCACATGAAATATCTTTTGTAAACACACTGGCGGCTAAACCATAAATATTATCATTAGCCAAGCTTACGGCTTGCTCTTCTGTTTCAAAAGGGATAATAACAAGAACAGGACCAAACACTTCTTGTTGCACTATTTTCATGTCATTGGTGCAGTTAGAGAATACCGTTGGCTTAACAAAATACCCCTCTTGCCCGTGCATGCGTCCACCACATTCCATCGTAGCGCCTTGTTGTATACCACTGTCGATATAAGCACACACTGAATGCAAATGTTCTTTTGAAATTGCGGGGCCCATTTCACAATCAGGATCTAAAGTATCCCCAATTTTAATTTGTTTAACTTTGCTAACAATCGCGTCAATGGTTTGCTGATAAAGCGCTTTTTGCACATACAATCGAGAGCCTGCACTACACACCTGTCCAGTATTGAAAAAGACACTTTGCTGCGTTGCATTGACTACTTTATCAATATCAGCATCAGCAAAAACCACCATCGGTGATTTACCTCCTAACTCCAGTGTTACGGGGGTGACATTTTCCATCGCTGCTTTACCGACTTTCTTGCCCACTTGGGTAGAGCCCGTAAAAGATATTTTATCTATCTCAGGATGAGAAACCAAATAACTTCCTATCTCGGGACTACTTCCAGTGATAATATTAACAACGCCCTTGGGAATACCTGCCTGTTCACAAAGTTGAGCAAAATAGAGCATACTTAACGGTGTGAGAGGTGATGGTTTTAAAACCACAGTACAACCCACGGCAAGTGGAGCTGCAAGCTTCCAAATAGACATGCTAAAAGGCCAATTCCAAGGCACGATTGCGGCAACTACGCCTACAGGCTGTTTTAAGGTATAGGCAAAGTGCTCTCCTTGTGCGGAGACATTTCTCGTTGCACCGTCTATTTTTGTTGCCCAGCCGGCCATGTAATGGATTAAATCTGCCGAGCCAGCGATATCAACAGCCTTACAGCCAGAAATGGCTTTACCCGCATTTAACGACTCAATTTCAGCTAAAGTTTGCATATTCTCTTCAACTAAACTGGCTAGCTTGTGTAAAACCTTTTCTCTTTCATTCGGCTTCATCCTTGACCATTCACTCTCTTTAAAGGCTTTTTTTGCTGACGCTATAGCCCGATCAACATCTTGGGTATCTGCACAAGGAACCTGTGTTAGCACACTCTCGGTACAAGGTTCAATAAGATCAAAACAGTGCTTACTATGAGCATCACAAAACTCACCATCTATATACATACCTATTGGCTGTTCAAAAAAGGCCCGTGTTTGCTCAGTTACGCCATATTTATCTATTAAACGCTTAATCTTATTATCCAACTCGCTTTCCTCTGCTTAAAATTTAACGAAATGTAATTGACGGCCCTTGGTCGTTGCCTGACTCTTTAATAGGCTCCGTTATTCTTTCGTTTATTCTCTAAAGAATAGGCTGCTAAGCCACTACATTTTTATACCTTGTTCTTTGAACAGAGCAATAAGTGGCTGTATATCTGTGTCGAAGTGTCGCCATTTATCTATCGACGTTGTGTAAATGGGTTGACGTATTTGTGAAGCACTTGCTGTTGTGCTGGATTGTGTGTTTTCATGAAAACTTAAGCATTGCTCTTGCCAATTTAAACCGCAATATTCTATAATTTTTCGACTCTCATCGTGCTGATGATTGACTAGCTGTTCGTAGCTAACATTGAGTATTTTTTCAGGTAAAACTTTTTGCCAGTGCTGCATTAATTTATGATAAGCCAGATAATAACGTCCTAAATCATTCAAACAGTATGAAAACGGATAGGCATCTTTAAAGAGTGTTTTGTAGATGGCAAAACAGGCATCTAATGGATGACGGGTTAAATGAATAATTTTTGCATTGGGTAACGCCTTGGCAATTAAACCTATATATAAGTAATTTAACGGATGCTTATCAATAAAATAATGCGTTTTCCCCTGCAATTCACTTTTAAACGGTCGCGTATTATCAACATAAGATTGCCCCAAACAGAGGTGGTCAATATCAAGCGAGGCCGAGATCATCTCACTCTTATGAAACTTATTTTCAGCTTTCATTGTGGCCCAATGTTTAGCGATAAGCGCAACCATTTCAGCAGAAAAATTTTGCGACTCGCCGACAGAGAAAACATTACTATGGCTACTAAGAATACGCTCAACTAACGTGGTTCCAGTGCGTGGTAAGCCTAAAATAAAAACAGGCTCACTTGATTGACATCCTTGGATATCGGATTGAATAAAATCATTATCAAAGGTGTTAATGATCTGTTCAATAGCTTGAATATCACCCTCAACACGGTAATTGCTTTTTTGTCGTTTTAAATCACAGCCACGTTTTAGGTAAGC
>JBAHZW010000101.1:0-12598 GCA_037132835.1 Colwellia sp.
AGTATCGCAAGAGGTAAGAGTTCAAGTCTCTTTAAAGCTTGAGTGTAATGCGGGTTTGGCGGAATTGGTAGACGCGCTGGATTTAGGTTCCAGTATCGCAAGATGTGAGAGTTCAAGTCTCTTGACCCGTACCATTTCAAAACTTCTATAAAATATCAAATAGTACATCCTAAAAAACAATCAACTTCAATATACCCTAATTTGGGCCTACTTGGACCATCAAAAAACGATAACATATCTAAGTAGATGTCCAGATCAACTATACCACTTAAGTTGACTGTTAAGATGCATCTAATAGTAAATCTCATCTCGGGTATTAGAGAAAATGAAAGTAATAAGGGTTTGTGGTGGACTTGGTAATCAGTTATTTCAATATGCATTTTATTTAAGAATAAAACATCTATTTAATGAAGAGGTTAAGTTAGATGTGCATGATATGGATAGTTATACATTACATAATGGTTATGAATTAGAGCGTATTTTTAATTTAAATGGAAGTTATTGTTCTAAAGTAGAGAAAATTAGTGTTCTCAGCAGAAAAAATTTATTTACTAAGCTAATTAAAGAAATAAAAAAATATACGCCATTTATTCAACGCTCTTATATTAAAGAGAAAAAGCATTTACATTTCTCTTATCAAGAAAATGATTTAGGCAGTGAAAATACAACTATTTATTATCGTGGTTCATGGCAAAATCCACAATATTTTAACCCTGTTGCTCATGAGTTAAGAGCTGCGTTAAAGTTCCCTCCACTTTTAGAGCCTAAAAGTTTAGCTCTTTGCCAAGAAGTAGCTGAGCATGAAACGGTTGCTGTACATATTAGGCGAGGTGATTATTTAAAGCATAAAGCTTTAGGTGGAATTTGTGATTTACCTTATTATCAAAATGCCATGAAAGAAATTAAGTCGCTAGTAGTCAATCCTGTGTTTGTCATTTTTTCCGACGATATCCCTTGGTGTAGAGAAAACATTAAGGCAGATAATATACACTTTGTTGATTGGAATTCAGCGGAGCAGTCCTTTCAGGATATGCATTTAATGAGTTTGTGCAAACATAATATCATCGCTAATAGTAGCTTTAGTTGGTGGGGAGCATGGCTAAATTCCAACCCTAACAAAATAGTGATTAGTCCTGATAAGTGGATTCATTATACAGGTACTATGGATATAGTGCCTGATGAGTGGTTAAAGGTTTCTACTATATAAAAGATAAGCATATAATTATCCTCTCGCGCATACTCTCCATTATGTTATCTCCACACTTTACTTATAGCTAAATAAAGATGATGTGGCATTGCGATATAGTTTATATTTTCGCCAATATGCATTGACATACAAAGAAGAAAACGAGTTTACTTTTGCAAAATAGGTGGGCATTTTAATATTAGTCTTAGCATTGTTTTTCTGGGCTAATAACATTACACCTTGTCATTGGCATAAAAAACTGGCCTCAAAGTGAAAATATGCAAGCACTATTACTCCCACTACAAACCACAGGCGTATGCTAAAGCTTTATTTTTTATCGTGTTATTGATAAAAGGTACTTTATTAACAGCAAGTAATGCTAAATTACGGGCTGCTTTAATTACGGGTGATGGATGACTAAAACTGACATAGAGAGCATCCATAGCAGACATCATTATCAGATTATCTTTTCGTCTCATTTTTTCATAGCGCGCGAGTATGGCTTCATCATGCCAGACTTCGCCATTACTGATAGCATTTGCGATAACATGTTGTAAGGCAATAACATCTTTAAAGCCTATGTTGACACCCTGCCCTGCCATTGGATTGATGGTGTGTGCTGCATCTCCTAATAAGAGTACTCGCTTATGCTGGTATGTATTGGCATGTCTTCGTGTTAACGAAAAACTTGCTTTAGCGAGTACGTTAATATCGCCCAATTTTTGTGGGAAAGAGTTAAGCACTTCTTGTTGTAATTGCCTATTTGATAAAGAAGTTAAACGGGTTATTTCATCTCTTTGATGATACCAAACTAAAGAGGCATAGCCGCCTAACTTACTTTGCCCTGATAAGGGTAAAAAAGCGACCGGCCCTGTTGGTGAAAATTTTTGCCAAGTAATATCTTGTTGGCACATTGAAGTTTCTACATTAATCAACATAGCTGATTGTTGATAATCCCAACCCGTTATACCAATAGCTGACATTTCTCTCACTTTCGATTGCGCACCATCCGCACCAATAACAAGTTTTGCGGTTAATGCACTGTCGGTTAACATTAATGTAGCTTTGTCATTATCTTGCGTCAAAGAAGTTAAACTTTCTGGGCAAAAAGTACGGATATTATCAATGCGGCTAATTTCCTGCCATAAAGCAAGTTGAAGTAAGCTGTTTTCAACTATATGCCCTAAGTTTTTTTGTTCAATGTCATCGGCATTAAACTCAGTATAAATACCTTCATGCTCCCAAACACCTAAGCGTTTATAAGGGCACATACGCCACTGCTTAACTTGTTGCCAAGCGTTTACCTGAATGAGTAAGTTTTGTGACGCTAGAGAGATTGCCGAAACACGTAAGTCAAAGGCCTGAACAGCAGAGAAATCCTTAGGGGCATGTTTCTCAACCAATGCAACTTTTAAACCTAGTTGTGCTAAAGTAAGTGCGCTTGTCGCGCCTACCATACCACCTCCAATCACGACACAATCAAAATGTTCCATACTTATGGGCTCACGCTAACATAGGAGTAAAGGACTATTTTACCCAAGCAAGTAAGAGTTTTCGACCTATTTATCATTTAATTAATTTAAACACTCTTTGTTTTATCTATTTGCTGTACCCATAAATTTCAGTGATTGACATTACTTGACCACTTCAGTTTCTAATGAGATGAGAACTTGTTAACGATTAAAACACCACAGGGATGACGATCCTGAGCCAAGTGCATGGCATGTAAAATAATACCAACGCCATAAACTCCTTCCCACTCAGCGAGTTTTAAAAGGCTTAGAGACAAGGCTTTGATTGAAGAGAATTGGCATAATGAATACATTTACAACTTGTTGCCGTATTCATTCGAAATTAGTGCTTAATTGATATAAAATATGCCTCCTTTTATCTGTACTGGTCTTTTCGTCAATATTTTCCAGTATAACCTTGTGTGTGAAGAGTAAAGTAATGAGCAAAAAGCTATATATCAAAACTTGGGGCTGTCAAATGAACGAGTATGACTCGCAAAAGATGGCCGAATTATTAGACTCAACCCATGGTTTCTCGTTAGCCGATGAAGCAGAAGATGCCGACGTTATTTTACTGAATACCTGCTCTATTCGAGAAAAGGCACAAGAAAAAGTATTCCATCAATTGGGTCGTTGGAAAAAATTAAAGGATAAAAATCCTGATTTAATTATTGGTGTCGGTGGCTGTGTTGCTTCACAAGAAGGAGATGCCATTCGTCAACGTGCACCTTTTGTTGATATGATCTTTGGCCCACAAACCCTACACCGCATACCTGAAATGCTGAACCAATTAGAGCATTCTAGCAGTCCCATTGTGGATGTAAGTTTTCCAGAAATAGAAAAGTTTGATCGGTTACCAGAGCCTAAAGCGGATGGGGCGAGTGCTTTCGTCTCAATTATGGAAGGTTGCAGCAAATACTGTACCTTCTGTGTAGTACCTTACACCCGTGGTGAAGAAGTAAGTCGCCCCCTTGATGACGTATTATATGAAATAGCGCAACTTGCCGAGCAAGGTGTACGTGAAGTCAATTTATTAGGGCAAAATGTTAATGCTTACCGAGGTGAAACTCACGACGGTAGTCTTTGTCGTTTTGCCGAATTAGTACGTTTAGTTGCAACCATTGATGGAATTGACCGTATTCGTTATACGACTTCACACCCGATAGAATTTACCGATGATATCATCGAAACTTATGCCGATATTCCTGAGCTTGTAAACCACCTACATCTTCCGGTACAAAGTGGTAGTGATCGTATTCTTACCCAAATGAAGCGTGGTCATACGGTATTAGAATACAAATCACAAATTCGTAAATTAAAAAAAGTTCGGCCCGAACTTTGTATGTCATCTGATTTTATTATTGGCTTCCCAGGCGAAACCGATGAAGACTTTACTCGCACCATGGATTTAATTAAAGCGATTGATTTTGATTTAAGCTTTAGCTTTATCTATAGCGCTCGCCCAGGTACTCCTGCAGCAGATTTACCCGATGATATTAGCGACCAAACAAAGAAAGATCGCTTGAAATTACTACAAGATCAAATAACTCATCAAGCATTACGCATTGCTAGACAAATGCTTAATACTGAGCAACGAGTGCTTGTTGAGGGTCCGTCGAAGAAAAACCCAATGGAATTACGTGGTAAAACAGAAAATAACCGAACGGTAAATTTTGTTGCACCCCATAGCGTTATTGGCCAATTTGTTGACGTGAAAATCACGGACGTTTATGCCAACTCATTGCGTGGCGAATTAGTCAGAGAAGAAAAAGACATGGGCCTAAGAATAGCTCACTCTCCTGCTGATATTTTAGCCAACAATCACCATACGGAAACGCCAAGTAAGCTTGACAACCTAGGTGTTGGCACTTATACGCCCTAAGCGCTTTATTTAACTAAAAAGTAGAAATCAATTTGACCACAGCAACAAGTAATTCACCAAAACTAGCCCGAGAAATATTCAATTTAGAGCCTGTCGACAACCATAGGCAAGCAAATTTATACGGGCCTATGGATGATAACTTAAAAACAATTGAACGACGCCTAGGTGTTGAAATTAGTTACCGAGGTAATGAAATAACCGTTGTTGGACAACCCTTAAATTGTCAGGCAGTAGTTAACGTTTTAAAAGATCTCTATATTGAAAGCCAAGCAGTAAAAGGTCAAAGCAAAGTAATTTCACCTGAAATGGTGCACCTTGCCATTTTAGAGGCTGATTGCCTTGAACAAGCAGCCCCTACCACTAAAATAGCGTCAGAATTTAGCAATCAGCTAGATAAGAAATTTGATGAGTTGGTGACCATAAAAACTCAGCGGGGTGTCATAAAACCGCGTAATGGTAATCAGCAATCTTATGTACAGAATGTGATAACCAACGATATTAGTTTTGGAATTGGTGTTGCCGGCACAGGTAAAACATATTTGGCCGTAGCTTGTGCTGTAGAGGCATTAGAACGTCAAGAGGTACGTCGTATTCTCCTCACTCGACCAGCTGTTGAAGCCGGTGAGAAATTAGGCTTTTTACCTGGAGATCTCTCTCAGAAAATAGACCCTTATTTACGACCTCTTTATGATGCACTCTTTGAAATGCTCGGTTTTGAAAAAGTAGAGAAACTACTTGAACGTAATGTTATTGAAGTAGCTCCTCTAGCCTATATGCGAGGTAGAACATTAAATGATGCCTTTATCATTTTGGATGAAAGCCAAAATACCACGGTTGAACAAATGAAAATGTTTTTAACCCGTATTGGTTTCAATTCACGTGCTGTCATCACTGGTGATATTACCCAAGTTGACTTACCACGTCATCAAATGTCAGGGCTTCGTCATGCTATTGAGGTTTTACAAAACATCGATGGCATTAGTTTCAATTTTTTCCAGTCTAAAGACGTAGTTCGCCATCCGGTGGTTGCTAGAATTGTTGATGCTTATGAGAGTCATGAACAAAAAACCAATAGACAAAAGCAGGAAAAACAAAACAAAAAACAACGACAACAAACAAGTGACATAACAAGTGATATTCAGAGCGATTTAAGCGAGTGACTCATGCAGTAGATCTTCAAATTGCCTGTGCACCCACCGAACTTCCTACTAAAGCGCAATTTCAGCTATGGGTTGATACGGCGCTAGCCGAAGTAAGTTCGACAGCAAGTACTACATCAAATAAAAGTTTTGAACTCACTATTCGTCTGGTTAACAGCAAAGAAAGCCAACAATTAAATAATCAGTACCGAGGCAAAGATAAACCAACCAATGTATTATCTTTCCCCTTTGAAGTCCCCGAAGGTATCGAACTTAACCTATTAGGTGACCTGATTATTTGCATTGAAGTCATGAAAAAAGAAGCTCAAGAACAAAAAAAAGCCTTATTTGACCATTGGGCGCACCTTGTTATTCATGGTTGCTTGCATTTAGTGGGCTTTGATCATATAAGTGATAGTGAAGCACTAGAAATGGAGTCTCTTGAAGTTTCTATTTTGTCAAAGTTAGGGATAAACAACCCTTACCTAGCGCAGTAATTTCAGATTTAAAAACAAAAAAGAGAATAAAACGAATTAAAACACAGACTAAATCACAGACTCATTCATAAAATAAAGGAATTAAAATAGCTCTATGAGCGATGACAAATCCCACGGTAGTAAGAGCTCAACGAATAAATCATTTTTCTATAAGCTTAAACATGCGCTTACTCCTGAGCCAAAAAACAAAGATCAATTAGTTGATGTATTAAACGATGCACAATACAGAGATTTGATTAATCCAGAAACCAAGCAAATGATTAAAGGTGTCTTGGACGTATCAGAAATGCGTGTTCGAGAGATAATGATCCCACGTGCTCAAATGGTGACTATTGATATTAATCACCGCCTTGAAGAATTTTTACCTATTATTCTCGAATCAGGCCATTCTCGTTTTCCTGTCGTGAATGAAGATATTGATCATGTTGATGGTATTCTCTTAGCAAAAGATCTACTCGCCTTTGGTTTTAACTCCCAAAGTGATAATTTTAGTCTTAGTGACATTATTAGACCTGCCATTATTGTCCCTGAAAGTAAAAAGGTTGAACCCTTATTAAAAGAGTTTCGTTCTAACCGATACCATATGGCCATTGTTGTTGATGAATATGGCGGCGTGTCGGGTGTCATCACTATTGAAGATATTTTAGAACAAATTGTTGGTGAAATTGAAGATGAAACTGATGACGATATTGAAGAAGAAATTAAACATTTAGCTGGTAATATATACCTCGTCAAGGCACTTACTGAGCTGAGTAACTTCAATGATTATTTTAACTCTCATTTTAATGATGCCGACACTATTGGCGGTGTTGTTTTACGCCAGCTTAACCATATTCCCAAAAAAGGTGAATTACTTACCTTGGGTAACTTCAATTTTAAAATACTCGTCGCTGACAATAGACAAATACAAATGCTACAGGTAAGTGTTGATAAAAGTCACGAAATTAACGGTAAAGTAAGTGACTAAAAACAGTAAGCCGACGCTTTTAAAATCAATAAAAAAGCAACTAATAGCACCCAGTAATTGGTACTGTTTTCTCAGTGGATTTTTCTTGGTTTTTGCTTATGCACCCTTTTCTTATTGGGCGATTACATTATTTTTACCCAGCATAATGCTGTACCAGATCAGGCATGCTTCACCGACAACAGCCGCTAGAAAGATAGGTTTTTTTGCCTTTGGTTGGTTTAGTAGTGGTATTAGTTGGGTTCATGTCAGCATTGATCAATTTGGTGGCTTACCACTGATATTCTCGTTGCTGTTAATGTTAGGCCTGTGCGCATACCTGTCATTATTTCCTATCTTGGCGGGATATTTAACCGCGAAGATAGCTAAAAAAGCACAGGTGAATTTATGGCTATTGCCCTGCCTTTGGTTATTCTGTGAATACTTACGCTCCGTCGTTTTAACTGGCTTTCCATGGTTATCTCTTGGCTATAGTCAGATAGATAGCCCATTAGCAAGTTTTGCCCCTATTATCGGTGAAGTGGGGATCACAGGGCTTATCTTGCTATTAAATATTTGCTGGGTAAAAATTTACTGCTCTTTACTAAAAATACGCACGAACAACCAACATGATATCAAAATCACTTTAACTACTGCTCTTAAAAACTTTACGACTCCCTTAACCATTCCATTAACAATAGTCGTCATTATTATACTGACAAGCGTTGCATTAACTCAGGTCAACTGGACTCAATTAACCGGAAAGTCTACTAAATTTGCACTTATACAAGGTAATATAGCCCAGTCAATCAAGTGGCAACCCGAGCAAGAATGGCCAACCATGTTAAAGTATTTAGACTTAACACGCGTCAATTATGACGCTGATATTATTGTGTGGCCCGAATCAGCAATACCGGCGATAGAGCCAGCAGTTCAAGAGTATTTAAGCACTGTAAATCGTTCGGCTATTTTAAATAACAGCACAATTATTACCGGTTTAATTAATTACAATTATGAGAGTAATGAATACTTTAATGCACTGCTTGTTTTAGGGAAGAAAACCTCTGATGATGAGCAAGGTTATTATTACAATCACAGTAATCGGTACTATAAAAGCCATTTATTACCTATTGGTGAGTTTGTTCCCTTTCAAGAGCTACTTCGTCCTTTAGCGCCTTTTTTTAACCTACCTATGTCTTCTTTTACCGCAGGTAATTACGTCCAACCAAATTTAATTGCTAATAATATACATATCTTACCGCTAAACTGCTTTGAAGTAGCCTTTCCAAAACAGTTAGCTGCCAACTTTACCGATGATACCGAGGTTATTTTAACGGTGAGTAATGATGCTTGGTTCGGTGACTCCCACGGGCCCCATCAACATTTCGAAATTGCCAGAATGCGTGCTTTAGAATTTGGTCGGCCTTTGGTTAGAGCAACAAATAATGGTGTGACCGGCATAGTAAACCATTTAGGTGAAGTGACCGCGATTGCACCACAATTTGAAGAATTTGTCCTTAAGGGCAATGTCGCATTAGTTTCAGGCTATACGCCCTATAGTCAATGGCCAAATTTAATATTATGGTTGATGATATTAATGCCACTCACCTTAATGAAGCTTGCTAAATTTTAAGCATAAGCTTTACAGGTAAACGTATAGGTATTTCTCTCCATGACTTGCTTAAAGCACAGCCGATTCTCTCGGTTATCTATGCTGTTTTTTTTCATATAATGACGTTTTATTACGACCAGATTCTTTGGAACAATATAAAGCCGCATCGGCACATTCAATCCAGGCTTTATGGGTTAACATACTCTCATCTACTTCCGCTATACCAAGACTAACGGTGTATTTTATTTCAATATCATTGTAAATCACCGTAGCATTAGCCACCTCTTCACGAAGTCGATCTGCAAATATAAAAGCATTTTGAAGCAGAGTATCCGATAATAAAATAATGAATTCCTCGCCTCCATAGCGGCCACAAAGGTCTGTTTCTCTAACCGTGGTGCTAATTAAGCCCGACAGATGGCGAATAACTTCATCGCCAACTATATGACCATAATTATCATTCACTTTTTTAAAGTGATCAATATCTAACATCACTAATGAACTAGCATGTTTACTGCGCCTCCAACGCTTATGTTCGGCTAATAAACACGTCTCCCAATGCGAACGATTGAACAACTGGGTTAATTCATCGGTTTGATTTAGTATCGCTAGATCCTCATTTGCTTTTTTCAAACGTAACTTGTGCACCGCATTATCAGTGACATCATAAACGATTAAACATAAGTGACTAACCTCGCCTGTAGACGAGAGTAAGGGAATAAAGGTGGTATTTTGATACATAAAATCCGCATTGCCAGTAATCGGACGGTAACTGTCAAATTTAAACAAATAAGGCCGTTGCTCCCATATGCTAAAGGCTTTATTTTTGAGTAAAAAAACTGACTCTGCCTTTCGAGTAAACCAATCCCGTGGGATTTCATTAAACATTTCAAATATTAACTTACCTTTTACTTCACTGGGTAACAAACCACTATGATTTTCCATAAAACCATTAAATATTTGAATGCTAAATTCTTTATCAAGTACAACTAAACCAACGTCAATGTTGTGTAACATTTCCATTAGCCAATGCAGTTCATTTAACTGTGCTTTTTCTAAGGTCATAAACAATTCCTATCATCGCTTAATCTCGCTAACTTATAGCTAAATTTCTTAGTAATAAGTAGCTTTTAACTTTTAACTCATGATCTATACCAACCAACCAACCAATCTGATTAGCATTAATTAATCAATCAAGTAGGCCAATTTATCATTCAGTGTTTGCATCGATTTTTCAGTAAAGAGTAGTAACAAATCACACTTGATTGGATAGTTCTCTATGCTATAACTAATTTCTATTGCGAGGATTTTATTCCATTTATTTGCATTATTCGCAATTAAATCAGATATATTCCTATGTTGTCCTAATACTTCAGGATGCCCTTGGCTAAACTGAATGTCGAGTTGCTCTGATATACCCTTTAAGCAAGCACCAATCAATACGTTAGCTAAGTCCATTAATAATTCTAACTCTGTCTCCGCATCTTCATAAGTGTATTGATAGTGCATCAATGAAGCGATATCTTTAAAGCTTGAGTCGTTAAGAATCAATAGAGCTTCACCAGAGATCCCCGAACTAATAAAACCCTGACAGATACCTGAGGTACTTGCATGATTTTCGATATCTTTTAACGCCATTCGAAGTTCACCCACTTCGATAAAATTAACATTAGGAATAGGCAACACCACAAAGACATCCAGTAAGCGCGCCAGTAAATCTCCAGCACGCCCCATAGCCACATTGGCTACTTCTTGATAACAATCTCTCACCTCAGGAGACAGGGACATTTCAGCTTCAAAAACTTTTGACTTACTATCCGTCATTGAAGCACTAACTGGCGTGGGAATGATTATAGAACTTTCATCCTGCACATCATCAGAAAACGTTTCGTCAACAGAGAAGAGGCCATAAGAGGACAGTACTTTAGTCAGGGTTTCTTTATCAATAGGTTTTTTAATAAAACCTAATGCCCCTAAATGGGTGACACGTTGATGGGCTTCCGGTTGAATATCACCTGATATGACTATAGTTAGTGTCGGTAAATCTTGCGCCAAGATAGTTTCAAGCACCTGATAACCATCCATCACTGGCATATTAAGATCAAGTAAAAGGACATCCCCCTTTCCTGCTTTTATCGCTTCAATTCCTTCTATGCCATTAGTAGCAAAGCTTATCTCAACATCCCAGCCATCAGGTAATGAACGCGCAATTTGTTTGCGCGCCATATTTGAATCATCACAGATTAATAATTTAGTGGTCATATTAATGTTGAGCCTTAAAATAAACAGTTAAACCACCAAATAACAACATATCTAGCTTCTGTGATAATTTTAAAGTATCCAATAAAAATAACAAACAAAAAACTCTATTTATAGAACTTTTTTCATTAAACAGCTAATATAGGCAACCTTAATCAATATTTTCAAGAAACAATGAAATTTTCTACTTCTAACATCCACTTACATGCTCTTTTTATCCTTGCTTTTACTTTTTCTGCCCACAGTAATGCTTACTCTTTTGACCTAAACAAGCTGACCTCGACACAAAACCTTGTCAAAGCTGGAGATAAATACATCACCCTGCTAGGCGATCAGGTAAAAGTTGGAGACCAAGCTCCCCCGTTTAAAGTGGTTAATGAAAACTTTTCTCCCGTTAGGTTGAAAGACTTTCTCGGACAAACATTGCTGATTTCGGTTATGCCAAGTTTAGATACCGGAATATGCTCAATTCAAACAAAACGATTTAATGAAGAAGTAGAGAAGTTACCTAAAAACATCACTATCTTAGCAATCAGTAATGATCTGCCATTTGCCCAAAAACGTTTTTGTGATATTAAAAAAATTGAAGGGGTTAAAGTACTTTCGGATTCAGTTTGGCGCGAGTTCGGTACCCGTTATGGTTTATTAATAAAAGATATGGGCTTACTCACTCGAGCAATATTCATTATTGATGACAAAGGAAAAATTGTTTACAAAGAGCTTGTCGCTAATATATCGCAACACCCTGATTACAATAAAGCTTTAGCCAAGGTAAAATATACCGCTCCCGTTCTTGTTATTGATGCTGATGCTGATGCTGATGCTGACAGTGAGGCAAACAAAGCTCTCCCTAGTCAAGCTACTGGAAATAATTAAACTTTAAAAAACAAGTAAAACAATAACTTAATTGACAACCAATAAATAACCTTCTTTTTATTCTTGAAAAATAAATAAACAATCCCATCTTTAATTGTGTAGCCGCCGTTAGGGGCTACACAATACCAATTGGTATACCTTGCCTGTTCATTGTGAAAGGCAGCATTATTTTTTCTTGAACGTCATTTTAAGTTCTGCTTTGAGTCATATGCTGACTCGAAAGTGACTTAAAAAAGCTGAATTTTTAAAATAATAATCACTTTATTGCTATATTATAGGATAATTTATTATGCGAAACCCTACAGATTTAAGCCCTCTTTATCGTTCATTTATTGGCTTTGACCATTTAGCCGCTTTAATTGATAAAGCTTCTCAACCGGGAAAACAATCATCATACCCACCATATAACATTGAATTATTGGCCGAAAATAAATACCGTATTACCATGGCTGTGGCAGGCTTTAGTGAAGAAGATATTGATATCGAGTCTAAAGACAATGGTTTAACCATTGTTGGTACCAAGAAAACCACAAACCCAGAAAAAACAACAACAAGTCAAAGCCCTCGCCAATTTCTACATCAAGGCATTGCAGAGCGAAATTTTGAACGTAAATTTCAATTAGGTGAGCATATCAAGGTTATTGGTGCTTTTATGAAAAATGGCATGCTTAACGTTGATTTAGAAAGAGAAAT
>JBAHZW010000128.1:0-10033 GCA_037132835.1 Colwellia sp.
CTGTCATTAAAATGAAACATACACTTGTTAGTATTATATAAATAAATATAACCTTGGAATTAGCCGTAATGGTGGTTGTATTTTCTGGCGTTTAGCACAAACTAATCAGATATCGATCGCAAAACTTAATGAGTTAGAAAAAAGTATTAACTAGGCGAAGCCTAGTCGATATTATCTAGCATTGGTTTTTCAAGGTTTTGTTAGCTTTATCGTTTGCGGCCGAGATTTTTATAAGCCGTATGAATTAAGACGTTTTGTACCTAAAAATTTGAGTTTTAACTCTTCTTAAATATAAGAGGATAAATATTAATATGCTCTCTGCCCCCTTAATTAAAATATAACGACTACAGGAACCTACTACATGAGACAAAAATTGTGGAAGAAAAACCCTATTCTCCTTCCTATTATACTATCGCTTGTGAGTTATTTAAGTATAACTTACAAAGTAAACGCGGAAGTGCAACCAATTCAAATAGAGATAAAAGTAGAATCAGTCTCATTAGATAATGCTTTACAAAGCGTAGTAAATCAGTTCGGTAAACAAATTGTGTTTTTTTCTGATGTTCCGCAAGGGATTGTTACTAATGAGTTTTCTGGGGAATATACAGAGCAAGGAGCACTTAATCGGCTACTTAAACAGACTGACTTAACTTATCGATACATTAATGAAACAACTATAGCTATTGAGATGAGAAATAATATAACGTTATATAACAAAGATGAAAATATTAATAAAAATGGCAATGTTGGAGAAGTAAAGCTTGAAACCATCGTAGTTACAGCCAGAAAAACGGTAGAAAACTTGCAAGAAGTGCCAATTTCAGTTGGTATTGTAGACAGTGACGCTCTTAATTCAATGTTTGATGGAGGTGAAGATGTTAGAGCCCTTGCTGCACGAATTCCTAGTGTTTATGTGGAAGGTTCAAGTGGTCGTACTGCGCCACGTTTTTATATTAGAGGATTAGGAAATGTAGATTTTGATTTAACATCTTCTCAGCCTGTTTCTATTGTTATGGATGATGTTGTAATGGAAAATGTATTATTGAAGGGGTTTCCACTCTTTGATGTTGAACAGGTTGAAATATTGAGGGGGCCTCAAGGAACATTGTTTGGCCGTAATACACCTGCTGGTATAATAAAATTTTCTACCCGAAAACCAACTGATGATATAGAGGCCAACTTTTCAACTTCATTTGGACGTTATGGCTCTCAAATACATTCAGGTGCTATTAGTGGTGCCCTATCTGATACTGTATCGGTGAGAGTTTCGGGGCAATACAATAAGCGTGATGATTGGATAGATAATGCGAACAATAATAAAGGGGACGAATTAGGTGGTCATAAAGAACTATCCACTAGAGCACATATTTTGTATAAACCTTCGGATGATTTTGAAGTACTGTTAACTTTGCAGTCACGAGATTTAACAGGTACTACAAGCATATTTAGGGCGAACATACTAGATAAAGGCTCTAATCAATTAAATAGTAGTTTTGACCGAGATACAGTTTATTATGATGGTGGGAGAAATAATCCCTCAGAAGTAAAAACCTTCGGCACAATATTAAACTTATCTTATGATTTTGGTGACTATACCCTGACCTCTATTACAAGTAAACATAATGGCAGTAGTAATGGACGAAGTGATGTCGATGGAGGAGCAGGTGTAGGGGATACAGTGAATAGTGGCTTTATTCCATTTCGTTCAGAAACCGGCACTTTAGATAGTGATTTGGATCAATTTACACAAGAATTACGTTTATCAAGCAATAATTTTGAAACACTGAACTGGCAATTAGGTACCTTTTATTTTAAAGATGAATTTATGCTTGATAGTGCGGCATGGGATGGCATAGGTGGAATAGATCCAATAATTAGAGCTATTACAACACAAAAGAGTAATTCTTGGGCTATATTTGGGCAAATTAATTATAAATTAACAGATAAACTGACTATCACTAGTGGATTACGTTATTCTGACGATGAAAAATCGTTCAAAGGCAGTAGACCTATTGGTTATCTTGGTTCAATAGACGCTAGAGAAAATATTGTAGACAGCCACTTGAGTTGGGATTTGAGTGCAAGCTATCATATATCGAACGATGTAATGCTATATGTTCGTGCAGCCAACGCATATAGAGGGCCGTCTATACAAGGAAAATTGTTATATAGTAATAATGTAACAACGGCAAAATCCGAAACTGTAAACTCAATAGATCTAGGCTTTAAATCACAACTACTTGGAGACCGTTTACGATTAAATGCTGCTTTATATTACTACCGAGTTGATGATCAACAATTTACTGCAATTGGTGGTGAAAGTAACCTAAATCAACTTGTAAATGCAGATAAAGGGATAGGAAATGGATTTGAGATTGATGCAACTTACCTTTTGACTGAAAATTTACTGTTAAATATGGGGTTTAGTTATAACCATACCGAAATTAAAGATAAAAATTTAGGAGTAGCACCTTGTGGTGGTGGTTGTACTGTGACAGATCCTGTAGAGGTTATCGATGGTAAAGATATCGCCCTCATTGACGGAAACCCTTTCCCTCAGGCTCCTGAATGGATCTATTCATTATCTGGAAGTTATATTTTACCAATAAATGATAATGGTGAGTTCTTTATTTTTTCAGATTTTTCCGCACAAGGAAAAACAAACTTCATGTTATATGAATCTAAAGAATTTAATAGTAATAGGAACCTTTCAATAGGTCTCCGCACAGGTTACCGAGATTTAGAGTTAGGGCTGGAAGGTGCTGTTTTTGTTAGAAATCTCACAGACGAAGAAAACCTAGTTGGTGGCATTGATTTCAATAATTTAACTGGCTTTGTGAATGACTCAAGGATTTGGGGGGTAGAATTCAGTTATGATTTTTGGTGAAAATGAGTAATGTAAATTGATTAATTAGAATGATTAGTATTTATAAGTATTAAATACTAGGGTCTGTTGATCTTTCGTGATTAGATTTTGAACTAAAAAGATAATCTCGTATAATTATTTCGCGAAAAACAGAAAGACGAGATCACCATGCCCCGAACAATGCTAAACGATGAACATTGGTCAAAACTAAGCGTTATAATGCTCAAAGATCGAGTGTATGACAAGCCCGAACACAGAAATACTATGGAAGGTATTTTATATCGAATGCGAACAGGATCCCTGCCGTGATGTACCTAAGTCATTTGGCTATTGGAGTGCTATATATAGACGTTTTAATTTATGGTCAAAGAAATGTGTTTTAATAAGGGTTTTCATATCATTAAGATATGAGCCTGATCTAGAGTGGGAGTTCATTGATGGCAGTATTGTTAAAGTATATCAGCACTGAGGATAAGTCAATTGGCGAACTATCTCCCTTTGCGCCAGTGTCATGGAGAAAAGTGCTTTAGTTATCTGGTTAAGCTTACCTACAACAGAGCCTTCTTTTTATACCCTTTTGTTTACTTTTAAATTATATAATTGAAAATAAATGAAATCTACATATTGATAATAAACTTTCGTTTTATAGCGTGTAAGTTAGGTAATATGCTCTATCTAGCTAAATTAGGTACTGTTTGGCCTTACTGGGGTTTTACCTGTATTTTTGTTTATCTGAAACCATGTTAAACAAAACTTATCAATTATTAACTACATGGATAAAATACCCCAAACAATCCCTAGAGGCACAAGAAGCATTTAAAAAAAATCCAATTTGAAACGATCGCTAAGATCTCTTTAAATATATCACTTGAGCAAGTAGACGCTTGGTTTCAAGATGAAGCACGATTTGGTCAACAAAATACAATCACTAGAATCTGGGCAAAAAAAGGCTCTAGGCCAAGCGCTATAAAGCAGCAATAGTTTTATTACGCTTATTTATTTGATGCGGTTTGTACCACCAATGGAAACACTGACGCTATTGTTGAACCTGTGAGTAATATGGACGTCATGTCGTCACACTTAGCGCTTATTTCAGCGGCAACAGAGCAGGAGCGGCACGCCGTTGTATTGATGGATGGGGTGAGTTGGCATCAGAAATATCTTGATGAGGACTTTCATAATTTGACAATCATACACATTCTCCTTATTCACCTGAGCTAAACCCTATTGAGCAAGTGTGGTCATGGATGAGGCAAATGAAATAGCCTAACAGATGCTTCAATTCTGAAGCATGCATCTTGATTGGCAACGGCTATAAATAGTACGCCACTAGGGAGCTTGGAGTTCAGCGTATTTGCTTTTTATTTTAAGTATTTTTGGTAACACGTCTAGAAACACTTCAACCAACTGAGGATCGAAGTGACTGCCTGCTTCTTCTTTAATAAGGTTAACCGCTTTGTCAACCGGCCACGCTTCTTTATATGGTCTAGCGGTAGTGAGTGCATCAAAAACATCGGCAATCATAACGATGCGGGAATGCAGAGGGATATCCTTACCGGCTAAGCCATTAGGATAACCACTGCCGTCCCACTTTTCATGATGGGTTAAGGCTATAGATCTAGCCATATTTAATAAGTGAGAACTATCAGTTTCATCTTCATCTTCATCACCTAATATATCGGCTCCTATTTGTGGGTGTCGTTTAATGATATTAAATTCTTCAGAGGTAAGTTTACCGGGCTTTAACAAAATGGCATCAGGAATACCTATTTTACCAATGTCGTGCATCGGTGCTGCTGAGAGTATAACATCGGCTTTTTCTTCCTTCACTCCAGAGGCTAAGGCGATAATATGTGCGTATTTACTCATTCTAATAACATGTAAACCCGTTTCGTTATCTTTATATTCCGCGGCACGGCCTAGCCGATGAATAATTTTTAAACGGGTTGCATTTAAGACTTTAGTACGTGCCATCACTAGTTCATTTAGTAATATTTTTTCATTATTAAGGGCAATGTGGGTACGTACTCTCGCTAACACTATCGCAGGATTAATGGGCTTAGTTATATAATCAACGGCACCAAGCGCAAAGCCTTTACTTTCATTGGCAACCTCACTTTTGGCGGTAACAAAAATAATAGGTATACTAGTGCTATTAATATTTTTTTTAAGCAGACGACACACTTCAAAACCGTCCATATCAGGCATCATGATATCGAGTAAAATAAGATCGGGTGGAGATTCTTTTACTATAGATAAGGCTTTTTCACCGCTGGTCGCGATTTTTATTTTATAATTGCTTTTAAGTATTGCTCGTAATACATCGATGTTGGCGGGTATATCGTCAACGATTAACAATAAGGGGGGATTTTTCTTTGTCATAGGGATGCCTTAAATCTATTATTGTATAGCTAATTTTTTTAACTGTGTTTTTTAGTTGATTATGTATTGTGCTTTATTGGCTTTTGATATGTAAGTGTTGGTTTTACCAAGCTATTTAATAAAAAGCAAGCACATTTTATATAAGCTCTTTTCTATGTATTGTGGTATTGTAAGAGCTTAGTTGCTCAATGTAAACGTACCATGTTTTCAATGTGAATATCTACGTGATTATGCCCAAAGCCAAAGAAAATGGACCCTTATTATGTTTAAATATTATTATGCATTATTGAAAGTATTACCTATTTTAATTATTTGTGTACACACAAAAGCGCTAGCAGTTAATGACGACTTAATTACACCGGTAGAATTAACGCAAGCCGAGCAGCGATGGATAGTTAAAAACCCAGTGGTTATAGTAGGATCAGTTAATCGGGCACCACTAGAATTTTTAAATGAACAGGGGGAGCACCGCGGTATTGTCAGTGACTTATTACAGCTTGTTACTCAGCGTACGGGCTTAAAGTTCAAAGTGAAATTCACTGAGCTTAATGTGATATTAGCGGACTTAAAAGTACAAAGAATAGACATTGCAGCGAATTTATACAAAACTGAAGTACGCCAGCAATATATGACTTTCACAAAGCCTTATTTAGACTTATTACATTATTTTTTTATCAAGGCTAATATCAGAACTGATGATATTACTGGCATGAATGGATTAACCGTCGCTATCCCCAAAGGTTATGAAACAATCAACTGGTTAAACGAAAATTTCCCAAAAATTAAAGTGTTAGAGGTTGACTCAATAGAAGACGCTATTGATGCAGTACTTGAAGGTCGAGCGGAACTGTTATTCGATGCTTTTTCCATATTAGATTATGCGTTAAAAAAAGATGAAATCAATACCATAGTGCCCTTTAAGTCTAGTCGACTCATGGGTTACAACCCAATTCATTTTGCGACGAATAAAAATGCGCCTTATCTAGCTAAAATTTTAGAAAAAGGTTTGTTGTCGATAACCGCAGCAGAAGAAAAAGCCATTCATCAGCGTTGGTTTGGTAGCAACCGACAAGAAATATTTAATGCAATAACGTTGAGTGAAAAGGAGGTTAACTGGCTACAAGAGCATAATAACTTCAGATATAGCGGTGACCCTGATCGCTTGCCATATGAAGGCTTTGATACGGATGGTCAATATGTTGGTATTATTCCTGATATTTTAAAAATACTAGAAAAGAAATTAGGTATTACCTTTGATATTATACCAAGTGAAAGTTGGAGCGCATCGGTTGATAAAATTAAAAACCATGAAATTGATATACTTACAGAGGGTAGTGAATCAATATTAAAAGATCAATTAGATTTCACACAATCATATTTTTCTAGCCCTGTGGTACTCATAACTCGTTCAAGTATGGCCTTTATCGCTAATATTGAGCAAGTCGCCGATAAAAAAATAGCGCTAATTAAAAATTATGCCTATAGCCATCAAATTATGGCTCGGCATCCAAACATTGATTTTCAACTGGTAGATACTCTTAAAGAAGGCTTGATAGATGTCTCTACCGGTAAAACAGACATCTTCATAGCAACACTGGCATCAACCAGTTACTATATTTCAAAACTAGGCATTAGTAATATCCATATTGCCGGATATACTGACATTCAAACTAAAGTAGTCTCCTTGGGGGTACGTAAAGAATACGCTCCTTTAATACCACTACTCAACAAAGCCTTGAGTTCTATCTCCCCAGAAAATAAGAGACATCTGGTTGGCAAATGGACCCGTAATGAATTTGCCGTTAACCATAACTACCTGCTTATTATAAGAATTACGGTGGTATTACTACTCATTATTGCAGTATTTATCTATTTTAATTACAAAAAATCAAATAAAATCAACCGCATAGAGCGAGCAGAGAAAGAGACTCGTAAAGCACAGGGAAAATTAGCCGAACAAATTAAAATGCAACAAATCTTAATTGATACGATCCCTATTCCCGTCTTTTATAAAGATACTAAGGGTAGATATTTAGGCTTTAACCACGCTTTCCTAGAAGTATATGATATTGATGCCAGTCGTTACCTTGGTTTAACGGCACTAGATTTTGATTTCTTACCAATGAAAGACAGAGTGAGGCAGCATGAGAATGCGCTTGCTATTATTAAAAATCAAAATAGCATTAAAATTGAAGCTACGACCGCTTATGCTGATGGTAAAGTACATGATATTCTTTTCTGGGGACGTGGTTATAGAGACAGCCAAAACAACCCCGCTGGTATGGTGAGTAGTTTTGTTGATATTAGCAGTGAGAAAGAAAATGCTCGCCAACTTGAAATAGCCGTAAAAGCTGCGGATGCCGCCAATCAAGCTAAGGCTGATTTTTTAGCCAACATGTCCCATGAAATAAGAACACCAATGAATGCTATTCTGGGTTTGTCAGAACTTGCCTTGAATTCTGGATTAAATAAAAAACAGCATAACTATATTAATAAAGTACATCTGTCAGCATTGTCCTTATTAGGCATAATCAATGATATTTTAGATATTTCTAAAATTGAAGCGGGAAAAATGGATTTAGAGTATACCGATTTTATGCTAGCCGACATTTTTGATAATTTGGCCAACTTATTTAGTCTTAAATTTGCCAATAAAAACCTTGAATTTCTTTTTGATATTACCCCTGAAGTGCCAATAAACTTAATCGGGGATCCCTTAAGGCTTGGCCAAATACTAACTAACTTAGTTAATAATGCTTTAAAGTTTACCGAACAAGGTGAAATTATTATCTCGGTAACGGTACAAACGTTAGCAGTAGATAAGGTATTATTATGCTTTAACGTACTTGATACTGGCATTGGTATATCAGCATCTCAACAGGAGAGCTTGTTTCAATCATTTTCACAAGCTGACACTTCCACCAGCCGTAAATATGGCGGCACAGGCTTAGGGCTTTCCATCGCTAAAAATTTAACAGAGTTAATGGGCGGAGAGATTAATGTAAAATCAGTCGTTGGTAAAGGGAGTTCATTTCGCTTTACTGCTTGGTTTAAGCTCGCTGATAAGACAACACTAATAGAGGATAAAAAAGCTAAATTAGTTGATAACCTTCGCATTTTAGTTGTCGATGATAATGGCAGTGCTCGTGATATTTTGGCAAAAATATTAACCAGCTTCAAGCTAAAGGTTGAAACAACAAAAGATGGTAAACAAGCGCTTGAAGCGGCTATTAACGCACACCAAAACAAACAAGCCTACGATATTATCTTGATGGACTGGCATATGCCAATAATGGATGGTATTGAAAGTACTAAAAAAATCCGTGAAGCCTTACAAGAAGCTGCACCAAAGTTTATTTTGAGCTCGTCATTTGACCTAGAGTATATTGAGGAATATGCCAACAACAACTTATTTGATTGTATTTTAACCAAACCGGTTACTGCCTCAGCGATACTCGATGCTCTTTATCATACCCAAGGTATTGTCGTGACTCGTTCACGCATTAAAAAACACAAAAAAGGCTTAACCTTGGCGAGAAATAAACTCCGGCAAGCTAAAATATTATTAGTTGAAGATAATGATATTAATCAAGAGCTTGCCGTGGAAATATTAAAAGCCAATGGTATGGTGGTAGCAGTCGCTAACAATGGCCAAATAGCCTTAGACATGCTAGCTAATGACTCCTTTGATGGCATACTCATGGATTGTCAAATGCCCATTATGGATGGTTACACTGCAACTAAACTCATTAGAAAAAAAGCTAAATATAAAGACCTACCTATTATAGCCATGACAGCGAATGCCATGGCTGGTGATAAAGAAAAAGTGTTAGCTGCTGGCATGAACGATCATATTGCGAAACCCATCGATGTTAAAAAAATGCTCCAAACCATGGCGCAGTGGATAGATATTAAAGAGAAAAAAGAGCCGCTTATCGACATGACTCCAAGCAATACGCCCAAGTCAGCCATTGATTTTTCCATGCTGATTGACATAGATATCCAACAGGGTTTAGCTATCACTCAAGGCAATGACGTATTATATTTCAAGCTGTTAAATAAATTCTATTTGAGTCAGAAGGGTTTTATTGAACAATATCAACAGGCTGAATATAGCGAAGATAAAAATGCTAGCGAAAGAGCGGCACATACCCTCAAAGGCGTTGCAGCTAATATTGGTGCCATAAAGGTACAAAAAGCGGCAAGCGAATTAGAAATGGCCAGTAAACAGCAACTTGATAAATCAATGATAGCATTGCAGTTATTGGCAGTGTCGAATGAATTAGCGTCTGTAATTGATGGCTTGGCCGCCTTTTTTGCTCAGAATAAAGAAAAGACCATTAATAATCAGCAAGAAGAAACACTTGATATAGAAAAGGTACAACGCTTACGCGTATTAATCGCTGAAAATGATGGTGAGGCTGTTGACTTAATTACTGATCTGGTTGCGAGTAAATACGGTAACATTTATGGGAAAATTTTAGTGAGTTTGGAATCATCAATGGCTGATTATGACTTTGACGCCGCACTTGATTTGGTCGATGAGTTATTAGCCGCAATAGACGTTGAGAGTCGCTAATCAACACTGGTTAGATAAATATAAAAAGAGGCTCTGTTGTTTTTTCATCATTTACCTCATTACCTCATTACCGCAACGCAGGCTATGTGATCTGTATAATGTATCGGCGGGTAACTTGATGAATTTTACTGGTGTTGCCATCACTATCTCGCTACTTGGATAAAAGTAACGTAAAATAAGCGGCATGAACTTATTTATATCTATTA
>JBAHZW010000052.1:0-16396 GCA_037132835.1 Colwellia sp.
GTCGCATTCGCTCTTCACCTTGACAAAAATAAGTTACACTTAAATTGCCTTGCTCGTTGCTGTTGCCCCGAAGCAGGATGCGTATAATACGCTTCCGAGTTTTAATGTCAACGTTTTATTTTAAAATAACACGTTAAGTTAGCCTATTCATTTAAAAAGGAAGAAGATAACTGATTAAAACAGTCCTTTGATGATTCGTTTTGCGTGAACCCCTTGGAACTGGAGCGCATTGTAGAGCGTTTTCATATTTGTTCAAGGGTTATTTTCAACTTAACGCCTGTTCGATTACAAAACAAACAATAGTACTCACTTTAGCTCTCTTGGTTGACTTTTACCGCCTATTTACCGTTGAAGGATTGCTGAGGTGATTATCAACCCATTAAAGAAAGCTTTGAGCAATATTACTCATCGTTGCTGTCATTTATAAGGGCACTTCATGGATCTAGCTTAATAAATAAGGCAGAAAAACACATAGCTTGAGTTGAAGTCGCTCCAACACTCTGAACAGATATATTGGCAAACCCTAGCTTAATAAAATTATTTGCCACTAAAAGCTAACTTTCCGTCAATAACACTCACTTCAATTTTACTGCCCTTGGGAAATTCGTTTCCGAGTATCTTGTGCGCTAATGGGTTTTCTATCCCTTGCTGAATGGCACGTTTTAGCGGTCTTGCCCCAAATACAGGGTCAAAGCCCACCGCAGAAATGAGTGACAGAGCTGCATCGGTTATATTCAAAGTGAGTTCTTGATCTGATAATCTTTGTGCTAACGCTTGAAGCTGTATCCTTGCAATTTTTTTAATTTGCTCAGCGAGCAGTGGATGGAAAACCACCGACTCGTCAATTCGGTTGATAAACTCGGGTTTAAAGTGCTGACCTAATATGCTCATCACTTGTGTTTTCATTTGTTGATATTCACTATCATCTGAAAACTCTTGAATAATTTCAGAGCCTATATTTGAAGTCATAATAATGACCGTATTTTTGAAGTCAACCGTACGGCCTTGACCATCGGTTAATCTACCATCATCAAGCACTTGTAATAAAATATTAAAGACGTCGGGGTGAGCTTTCTCTATTTCATCAAGTAAAATAACAGAGTAAGGTTTCCTACGCACGGCTTCTGTTAAGTAGCCGCCCTCTTCATAACCAACATAACCTGGTGGCGCTCCAACTAAGCGCGCTACAGAATGTTTTTCCATAAATTCTGACATATCAACACGGATCAAAGCATCTTGTGAGTCGAAAAGAAACTCAGCTAAGGATTTAGTCAACTCAGTCTTACCAACACCCGTTGGTCCCAAAAACAAGAAGGAACCAATTGGCTGATTAGGATCACTTAAGCCTGCGCGTGAACGTCTGATAGCATTAGCAACAGAAGTAACTGCTTCATGTTGACCTATCACACTTTTGTGCAAGTTATCTTCCATATGCAATAACTTATCACGCTCTTGTTCTAGCATTTTGGCAACGGGAATGCCCGTAGCACGACTTAGTACCTCGGCTATTTCTACGTCCGTGACTTTATTCGCTAACAAGGTCATTTCTTGCATTTCAGCTTGGCTTGCTAAATCTAATTGTTTTTCTAGCGCAGGTAATTTTCCGTATTGTAATTCTGACATGCGATTTAAATCGCCAGCTCTTCTCGCGGCTTCGAGATCAATACGTGCTTGTTCAAGCTCTTCTTTTATTGTGTGAGCACCATAAAGAGCGGCCTTTTCAGTAGTCCAAATCTCATCTAATTCATCATACTTTTTTTGATGTTCTGTAATCTGCTGTGAGATGATTTTCAAACGCTTAATAGAGGCTTCATCTTTATCTTTTTCTAACGCCCTTTGTTCAAGTTTTAGTTGAATAAGTCGTCGTTCAAGCCGATCTAAGTCTTCTGGTTTAGAATCCATTTGCAAACGAATACTGGAGGCCGCCTCATCAATTAAATCAATCGCTTTATCTGGTAACTGTCTATCACTGATAT
This sequence comes from Colwellia sp., assembly GCA_037132835.1. Classification (GTDB taxonomy): domain Bacteria; phylum Pseudomonadota; class Gammaproteobacteria; order Enterobacterales; family Alteromonadaceae; genus Colwellia. The sequence goes on from JBAHZW010000052.1 coordinate 1,977, forward strand.
AACGATGCGATAAATTTGCCGCAGCAACAATGGCAGGGTCGGTGATGTTTACCGAGTGATGTAGTTCATAACGTTCTTTTAAACCACGTAAAATGGCAATAGTGTCTTCAACGCTTGGCTCTTCTACCAGAATTTTTTGAAACCGTCGCTCGAGTGCAGCGTCTTTTTCAATATACTTTCGATACTCATCCAGTGTAGTCGCGCCAACACAGTGTAGGTCGCCTCGTGCTAGCGCAGGTTTTAACATATTTCCTGCGTCCATTGCACCGTCTGATTTCCCTGCACCTACCATGGTATGTAGCTCATCAATAAAGAGAATAATTTTCCCTTCTTCTTTTGATAATTCATTTAACACCGCTTTTAAGCGCTCTTCAAACTCACCACGATATTTTGCGCCAGCAACAAGGCTGCCCATATCCAGCGATAAAACCCGCTTATTTTTTAATCCCTCTGGCACTTCGTTATTGACTATACGTTGTGCTAAACCTTCAACAATAGCCGTTTTACCCACACCGGGAAGGCCTATTAGTACAGGATTATTTTTAGTGCGACGCTGTAATACTTGTAATGTACGGCGAATTTCATCATCTCGACCAATAACGGGATCGAGTTTTCCTTCTGTCGCAAGTTCAGTTAAATCAACCGTGTATTTATCTAGCGCTTGACGGACATCTTCAGCATTTTGTTCTTTAACATTTTGACCACCACGTATATGATCTATTGCAGATTTCATCCGTTGTTTATTGGCACCTAATTCAGCGAGTATTCTTCCTAAAATGCCTTTATCATCAATGGCGGCGAGTAAGAACACGTCTGATGAAATGTATTTATCTGAAAATTTTTGGGCGTATTTATCACAAAGGTTAAATAGTCGAGCAGTCGCTGCCGATAATTGCACATCGCCATCTTCTACTTGTGCCAAAGAAGTTAATGCCTCTTCAGTTTTATTACGCAAAGAGCGCACATCAACACCTGCACTCTTGAGTAGTTGAATAACCGAGTTACCATTTTGATTCAGCAAGGTTAGCATTAAATGTATCGGTTCAATAAACTGATGATCCTTACCCAACGCAAGTGATTGTGCATCGGCAATGGATTCTTGAAATGATTGGGTAAAACGATCTAAGCGCATTTTAGCTCCTGAACCAAATGAATTAATGGGTTAAAACATTATCAAACATATAGTTAAGTTATAGGGGTAAAAAATTATTTTTCAATGTGTTCTGTTAAAAAATAGCACTTTAACGTCGACAAATGATGCTTGCCATGCGTCCTGTTATTTTCTCTTTTCGATAGGAGTAATATTTATCGGTTTGTTGGTAGGTGCATTCTGCAAGATTAGCCGTTTCAGTGATCCCTATAATCTGTAATTGTAGTCGAGCAATTTTATGTAAATCCGCTAAATACTTTCCGTTTTCTTGTAGTAGAAAAGCCTTTTCAAAAGCAGTATCTTGTTGAACGAAGTTTTGTTTTACCTCATTACCAACTTCAAAGGCGTTTTTACCAATGCAGGGACCAAGCCAAGCGATAAGTTCAGTAGGGGGACTTTGCATTTGAGCTATCGTTTTAGTGATAATATTTGCCGCCAATGAGCGCCAACCGCCATGAATTGCTGCAACTTCAATCCCTTTTTTATGCGTTAATAATATTGGCAGGCAATCAGCAGTCATTATAGCCAGCGCTATATTTTTTTGACGAGTAATACTGGCATCGGCAATCAAAGGGCGTTCATCGACAATAGAAACTGTGACGACTTCATTACCATGAACTTGTTGCAACCACTGAATTTTCACGTCAGGATTTTCTTTTATATTCGATGTATTCTGTGCTGCTGGCAGATATTGGTTATGTTGTTGACTAGATTGCGGGCTAAGTTGCTGGCGAATAAACTGCGTTAGCATGTCACGGTTTTTAGTCACTTGCTCAGCATTATCTCCAACATGTAAGCCTAGATTAAAGTGATAAAAAGGTGTTTTTTCATCTTCAAGCTTATTATCACTTGACTGTAATTGAGCACTTTTTTGAGGAACGAGGCGTGTTGTTTGAATTGCAATAACATGACCATCAACGGAGTGCGATGGGTTTACTGGCCACTTTACCAACTCAAAAGTAGCGTTGGTAAAATGAACTGATTGACTTTTATTCGTATGTGTCTTGGGCATTAAGCTTATTGTCTTCTTGAAGCAGCGTAATTAACTCAACAAAATCTTCAGGTAAGTCTGCATGCCAAGTCATTTCCTCTCCTGTTATGGGATGAAATAAAGATAACATTGCCGCGTGTAATGCTTGACGTTTAAAGGTGCGTAATTTCATTAATAACGCTTCAGTTGAGTTCTTTGGCGGACGAGGGCGACCACCATAAACAGGATCACCTACTAGCGGATGGGTAATATAAGACATGTGCACACGAATTTGATGTGTTCTGCCTGTCTCTAAACGTAATCGTAAACGCGTATGTAAGCGGTATTTTTCCATCACTCGGTAATGTGTTACTGATGGGCGTCCAACAAAAGAAACCGCCATTTGAGTACGTTTAGTAGAATGTCTACCAATAGGCTCATCAACAAGCCCCCCCGCAGTCATCACACCGCTTGCCACCGCTTCATATTCACGAGTGATCTCTCTCAATTGCAGAGCTTCAACCAAATTAGTTTGGGCGGCAATGGTTTTAGCCACCACCATTAAACCCGTCGTGTCTTTATCAAGACGATGTACGATGCCAGCACGTGGTACAATATTCAGCGCTGGGCAATGATGCAATAGTGCATTAAGCACAGTGCCATCGGGATTACCCGCGCCAGGGTGAACAACAAAACCTGCAGGTTTATTTATGACTAAAATATCATCATCTTCATAAACAATATTTAACGGAATGTCTTGTGCTTCAAAACGTATTTCTTCTTCTATTTCTGCATTTATTTCAACAACTTCACCACCATACATTTTTTCACGTGGTCGGGTAAGCACTTCATCATTAACTTTTACTTGCCCCGCTAAGATCCACTCTTTTAAGCGCGAACGTGAATAATCAGGAAACATTTTCGCTAAGGCTTGGTCAAACCGTTTACCTAAACATGACTCAGGTACGGTATCTTTATGTTGAATGATTTCTGACATTAAATTCTCTTTAAACAGGTTTTAACCTAACAAATTAATCAAATTACAACTTGCACTGTGCAAGATAAGGTTGCTAGGGTAGAATGTGTATTCTTAAATATATAAACATTTTACCTCTTTACGTGGTGGTTTGATATTTATTTTAATTAATAACAAAGTAGCGATAATAAATTTCATGGAAAAATTAACAGTAAAAATTATTTTAACCGTTTTAGCTCTCGCCTTAACCGCTTGCTCTTCTTCTGATGACTTAGACATTATTCCAAATAAGTCAGCACAAGCTTTATTTGTAGATGCAAGAGCGGCTCTTGATCAAGGGCAATATCAAAAAGCCATTCAAATACTTGGTGCCATAGATTCAAGATTTCCTTTTGGCCCCGTATCTCATCAAGTACAATTAGATTTAATCTATACCTACTATAAAAGTGGTGATGCTCCGCAAGGCATTGCCTTAGCAGATAGGTTTTTGCGCTTAAACCCTAATAATTCAAATGTAGATTACGCCTATTACATGCGCGCACTGATCAATATTTCTACCGAAGAGAACTTGTTTCAAGACTTGGCGGGCATTGACCGTACAGATCGCGATCCAGAAGCTTCTCGCAGCGCTTTTAATGATTTAAAGATGATAATCACTAACTACCCTGACAGTAAATATGCTACCGATGCACGTAAACGCATGATTTCAATAAAGTCTCGTTTGGCTAAATATGAACTTGCTGTAGCTAAATATTATATCAAACGAGAAGCTTACGCTTCTGCGGCAAATAGAGGTCGGTATATCATTGAATACTTTTCACCTAGCGCAGAAGTAGAACAAGCATTAGAAGTGATGATCGAAAGTTACGATAAACTAAAATTAGCCGATTTAAAGGCAAATGCCATGCAGGTACTTGCGGCTAATTACCCTAACAATTCTTTAGTACATTAATTAATATTAATGACACTTTAAAATTATATCGCAAATAAAAATGCCGCTCCAGCGAATCACGGAACGGCATTTTTTATTAGCTCTTTTGAATATTCATTTTGCTTCATAGTGAAAGCTGAGTCATTAAATGGCTTCTTGATTCTCTTCGCCAGTTCTGATGCGGATAACTCTCTCTACATCGGTAATAAAAATTTTACCATCGCCAATCTTTCCCGTTTGTGCTGTTTCTACAATCGCATTAATACAGCGGTCTAAATCTTCGCTAGCAATAATAATTTCTATTTTTACTTTAGGTAGAAAATCAACCATATATTCTGCGCCACGATACAGTTCAGTGTGACCTTTTTGACGGCCAAAACCTTTAACCTCGGAAACAGTCATGCCTGTAACACCAATTTCGCCTAGAGCTTCCCGTACGTCATCCATTTTAAATGGCTTAATAATCGCTTCAATTTTTTTCATCTGCGTTACTCATCGTTAAGTTTATCTTAGTATAAAGTTATTACAGCGTGTTTAATGTTATTTAGCAATATCCCATTGGCTTTTAATTTTGTTAAACTAGTAATAATACCGATCGGACTAATTAATTCGATTGTATAACACCTTACTTTTACTAAATATTTTCTAGGAAGCCTTATGGATCAGCAAACCATCACCGCAGAAATGAAAGTTTTACCTGAAATAGATATACAATTTGAAATAAACCGCCGTGTTGCCTTTATTAAAAAGCAATTGATTCAATCAGGGCTGACTAATTTAGTACTGGGCATAAGCGGCGGAGTTGACTCTTCAACCTGTGGTCGCTTAGCGCAACTTGCTGTTAATGAGTTAAATGAACAAGCGAGTAGCACCCCTTATCAATTTATTGCCGTTCGACTACCTTACGGTATTCAGGCCGATGAAGACGATGCTCAGCAAGCAATAGACTTTATTCAACCCTCTCACTGCTTAACGACTAATGTATTGGCTGGCGCTGATGCTATCCATTATGAAGTTTTAAACGCAATGAATAAAGCTGAGCTATTAACCGCTAATGATGCTCAAATTGATTTATCTAAAGGCAATGTAAAGGCCAGAGCACGCATGGTAAGCCAATACCACATTGCAGGCATTATAGGGGGGCTAGTAATAGGGACGGATCATAGTGCGGAGAACATTACTGGCTTTTTCACTAAATGGGGTGATGGTGCCTGTGATCTTGCTCCCCTTTTTGGCTTATCAAAAAGACAAGTGCGCGCACTTGCTAAGGCATTAGGCGCACCAAGTATACTGGTAGATAAGGCACCAACGGCTGATTTAGAAGACCTTGACCCAGGTAAAACCGATGAAGATGCCTTAGGCATAACTTACGAGCAACTCGATAAATTTTTAGAGGGTAAGCCAGTAACTGCAGAGGTTAGCCAGCATATCATCAATATTTATAAAAAAACGCAACATAAAAGGCAAGCAATTCCAACAATTTACGATTAATCACTCATCTAGCTTATGCTATTAATTAGCTAAATCTATTTTTGTTACCTATAACTGAAGACCACGGTAGCTAATAAAAAATGGATTTTTATGCTTCATACATCTATGTACTGTCCGAGTAAAAGAGTAGCAAAAATATCGGTAACCACTGGCCAATTAAAGTCATGCTTAGGGATGACTTTAATTGAGCTAATGGTGAGCGTCAGTATTACTTCCATACTGACTGCAATAGCTTTACCGAACCTCCACCCTTTTATTGTGCAATTACGGGTAGACAATGAGATATCACGTTTAGGACGTTTATTATTAGTCGCTCGAAATTATGCAATAAATAGTGGCGATAAAGTTATTCTTTGCCCCTTAAATGATGATGGTACCTGTTCAATAGATTGGCATAAAGAGCTTAGTGTTTTTGTTGACAGCAATGGCAACAGAAAATTTGATATGGCTGATAATGAATTATTAATTTCAACAAAGAGTCCGATAGTATTTGGCGATATATTAAAGTATGGCACTAATAGAGACAAAATCACCTATCAAGCAACGGGTCATTTATTTGGTTTAAGTAATGGTACGTTTAAGTATTGCCCCGAAGGATATGAATATATGTCCAGAGGCGTAGTGGTCGCACGTTCAGGAAGGTTCTACACAACTACCGACACTAATTTGGATGGCAGGGATGAAACACGTAGCAATAAAGTAATCAGCTGTGATTAACTCTAGTGAGAGCACGTTGATTGTGGGTAGCGGATTGGGAGATCAAATACACACCCCTTCTGATTATATTATTTTATAAATCAGCCTCTGAATAATTTACAATAATCATAAAGATTTGGGCTTGTCACTATAGGTGGCAAGACCTTTTTGTGCTCTTGGATCTGCAATACAAGAAAGTAGAACCAGAGCCCTACCCTATGATGCCAACTATGCTATGCCACCCATGATAATTTGATAATGACTCGATTATGATTGTTTTTCGATTTGTTGTGAACGAGGTTTAGGCAGAATAATCAACTAGACTTAATATTAGTAAATTAAGTCTAGTTGTTTGATGAAAATATGACCAAGTCACTCTGGGTGGCAGAAATAGGCGTTGTTGACTAAATAATTGAACTTTTCGTAAAACGATCGATCAGATCATTTAATCCAAGACACTTTAAAGTCGAAGAACGTTCAGAATACTTATACCAATTTCACTAAGTTTCTTCCCACTCAGCGAGATTTAAAAGGCTTAGAGGCAATATGTTGATGATATAGGTTATATATATAAATCAATAGTCATATTATTTGTTCCTATATGGAATTATGACGGTAAGATTGTAGGAATGACTGGGCAGGAAGGTACATATTTAAACTTTACTCCTGAGCAAGTATCAGTAATTATTTCAGCAGTAGGTAGAAAACTTCCCGAAAAGCCATATTTAACTTTTTGGTACCATATTGGGGGTAAATTTTTTTTCCTAACGGCTTTATACTTAAATTCAAGAAGAGATAAAATGATGCAAGCTACGATTATCACTAAAGAAGATTTATTGACCAAAAATGTCGGCGACTTCTCCGGAAAACTTATATTTAAGGAAGATTTGGACCTTACAGGAACACACATCACCGCGCTTCCAAACAATCTTACGGTGGAAGGAGACCTTTACCTTGTCGATAGTAATATTACCTCACTTCCCAATAATCTAAACGTTGATATCCTTAAAGTAAGCAATATTACTTCAATACTGCCTAAGGGCCTTAGAGTAAGATATTTTCTTGGCCTAGCAGAAAGTCGCATTAACAAACTACCCAGTGATTTTAAGGGGGGGGGAAAGCTTTACCTTGATCTTAGTGACTCTCAGATCAGACACTTACCTGAAAACCTTATCTTAAGGGGACTTAATCTCTCGGGCACAGCTATCATTGCACTGCCAACTAACCTCTCGGTATCCTGGAGCCTGAATCTGAGTGATACTCAACTAAACAACCACCGTCTAAAGACGGTGGGTTAAAAAAGGCGGACTGAAAGTCCAGCATTTCGGCTAAAGCCAAGTGACAACTTCAAAGTTGTCACTTGGCTTACGCTCAAAGTGATGCTCTAAAGATTCCTTGATCATCTCTTTCGTTAATTCACCTGCTGTAACACAAAAGTAACCTCTTGCCCAAAAGTGTTGCCCCCAATATCGTTTCTTCTATTGAGGAAATTCTTGAAACAATTTTGTCGATGTTCGCCCTTTTATTCGGCGCATTATTTCTGATGGTGACAAACTAGGAGGAGCTGAAACGAGTAAGTGTACATGATCTTGACTCACACTCCTCGTAGTATTTCAATTTCTAAATGCTCACAGGTTTGCCTTGCTAACTCTCTAATCCTAAGCCCTACATCACCTGTTAAAACTCGATAACGATACTTCGTTACCCAAACAAAGTGATATTCTATTTTATATTTGGTATGTGAACCATTACGATATTTCATACCCTATATAATAAACGCAACTACTAGCTAAAAGCTATCCCGTCTAAAGACGGGGGTTTAAACCAATTCCTGCGGACGAATTAAAGTACTTCCTGACAATCTCACCCTCAACGAGCTTAACTTAATAAACACACCTATTACTACGCTACCTAATAACCTAAAAGTAAAGGATGTTCTGGCGCTTTACGGTACAAAAATCACTACGCTTCCAGCTGACCTAATAGTAAAAGGGAGTCTGTTTATGGATGGTTTAGGAGTCACGTCACTGCCAAATAAAATCAATCTCAAGGGATCTTTAGATATCTCAAATACGCTGATCACTAGCTTGCCAAATGACACTGTCGTAAGGGGCAATGTAATCTTAGTAATACCCTAATTACTACTCTACCCGAAAACTTCTCTGCTGGAGAGGATGTACTTCTAAGTGGAAGTACAATCACGAAACTGCCCGTGGGGCTGACCATTGCAGGATATCTTGATCTAGAAAATACCCCGATCTCAATATTACCTGAAAGACTTACCGTGGGAAGTCTTTACATAAGGGGAACTGACATCAGTCTGCTACCTAATACACTCAAGGTGACAGAAGATCTATATTTGGGCGGTAGTCAAGTCAAGCAATTGCCCGACAGCCTCCAGCTATCAGGAGAACTTGATATTTCCCATTCATTAATCACTGAAATTCCTACAAGTTTAAAGGTAGGGAGTAGATGCCTGATGAATAATACAAACATTACTCGATTGCCAGACGGCCTCAAGATAGGAGAGAACCTTAACTTAAGGTATACCCTCATCACCGTGTTGCCCGAAAAGATGACAGTAAAAGGTAACCTTTATCTCTGGGGCACCCCCATTACTACTTTGCCGGATAGCTTAAAGGTAGGGAAAAACCTTGAGCTTGATCATACACAGATCTCATCATTACCGGACAATCTCTCGATTAAAGGCACTCTTTCTCTCAATAACACCCCAATCAGTGTGTTACCTAATAATCTCACCGTATTGGGCGATCTTGAACTCGAAAACACTCAAATATCATCGCTACCAGACGATCTAGAAGTGAGAGGTAATATTGTTGGGTATGATGAGCCAGAGATTGTGAGCATACTTAAAATAAAAGATACAACAAGGGATAATTTATTTTCAATGGCGAGCCTAATTACTGGAGGAAAAGAAAGTGTACTTGAAGATATCGAGATGTTTTTTGATAATCCCAATCTTTTTTTTACAAAATATGAAAGTCACCTAGAACACTGGTCTATTGAAAGTGTAGAAGATGTCATGCAGTTAAGTGAAAGTTCAACAAACTTAGCTACACTACTTTTTATTATATTGGATAGCGAAAACTATAGCTTGATGTACGATTGGAATAATGACCTATATGAGCTTATTGAGTATGATGATGACGCTTACTTATCTCTGAATAATGGTTTACTTGAGAAAGCGGGCTTTTCTGAAAAACTTAATGACTTTGAACCTGAAGATTATCATAGTATTAGTAAACTGATCAGCGAGCCAGGATTGGCAGAAAACGAACCCGTTCTAATGTTTCTTTTTGGACTCGGATTTATTCTAGTAAGCATAAACCTTGATGACGATAACTGTAATTTTATTATGCTATCAATATCAAACGTTTCCGAATTTAAGCAGCTAGCTCAACGATTAAGCTTTGAATACCTTTTAGATCGTGAGCTTACGGCAGCAAAGCGTGACATCGTGGATTTTTAGGCACAGCTTGACCTAAGCGATTAAGCCTAAGTCAGTATGTTTCGGTGGTTATATCTAGGTTTTTGAGCCGTTAGTGAGGTAATTCCACGGTAAATAATTTTCAGGCTGTGCTTTTACCTGCTCTTTTTCTCGTTGCAAGGTGGTGAAGTAGTCAAAAACATTAATACCTGCCTCACTTCCCGTCGCGATGACCGAGGTAATGACATCACCAATCGTCGCACCCAGTAAGGTTTTGTGGAACATTGCATTTTTTCTGTCTCTCACGATAATTTTGAGCATTGCTTCAATGCGGTTATTATCGATTTTCACGCCCTCCAGGGTGCAAAAATAACTCAGCCCAACATAGTGTTTGATAAAATAGCGAATGGCTTTGCCTAAACCGCTATTTTCTTCAACGGTTTCATTGGCTAAATGGGTTTCACCCCACAATTTTATCTCTTCCATAATGGGTGCTGAGCGTTGCTGATGATAAGCAAGTCTTGCGCGGGGCGTTAACTTTTCTTCTTTTGTATAGTCATCATTGACCCATATTTCTCCATAGCGTTTGAGTACATGTTCAACTTCATCCAAAAAGTGATTGATAACATCTACAAATTGTCGTCTGGCATGGTTATTACAAAGTGACGTGGTTGTCTCCCTCACCGTAGGGCGATTACTTCAAGGGCATCGCTCATTATAATAGGCTTAGCGCAAGATTGGCTGCGTTTGTGCAAGATACTATCGATGAATTCACCGGCGTGCCCTATGTTCGTTTCAAATAAAACAATCTCGCGGTTATCCGCAATAGTCGCAATGACTCCTGAGGTATAAACGCCAGTACGTAAACGGGTTTTATCACTGTTACGCGCTTTTTTTATCACTGGCTTTGCGTCAAGAATACGGTGAGTCGTGTCATCTAAGTAGTAATGTTTGGCATCGCTCGCTAAGTTGAAAAGCCATTGGTACACAGGGTAAATGTCATTACAAACAAGCTCCACTTGGTCAAAAACCGTTGAGGCGGTGATTTTTACCCCTAGTAGCTTTTGAATGCTGCTTTGGCGATAAAAAGGTAACCCAGCAAAGTATTTGTAAATCGCCATCAGTGAGCGGGCTGAATAGCCATACTTTTGAGCACTTAAGCCATCCGTTAAGACGTCGTCAGGCAGTGGCGCGGTAAAGCGCCACAGGTATTACAACGCAGGCGCTCCATCACATGCTGCTCGGGTTTAAACGGGCTTTGCCCTGTGATACGCAATAAACTACCGGGCTCAGTTTTATACACCTTGCCCGTCAAGCATTCAGCGCAGGTATCGCCTTTGTTTATATCGGTTAATGGATGAACAATAACGGTGGGTTTAACGGGCGTGAGACCTTCATCATCATTTTTACGTGTTTTCTTTTTTGATGACGCTTTCGCTTTTTTAAGCACTGAGCATAGCTTTTCAGAGGATTTTTCAATACCCAATAATTTGCGCAGTTTATGCACGGTAACGTCATGATTGGCCAAGCTGTCTTGCATGCTCGCCAGTGTTACCAACGCATCAAGCAATAACTGACAATCCTCTGGACTCAATGCTAGATTGTTTTCTTTGGCTTCACTGACGCGTAATATCAACGCCTCAAGTGCTTGTCCATCAATGTCAGTAAAAGGTTTGCTCACGATACATCCTGAGTTTTAGTGCTGATTGCAGGTTAATTTGACGCACATTATGATCCGATAAAATGGAAAATCAAGTGTTTATTACGGTGTTTTTTATTGAGTAACAGGGATCTGTTTTTCCCATAATGGATCGTTATGACTCAACAATTGCCGTAACTGTGTTGCGATGAGTGGTTCAATGTTGTTATTTGAACTCGGCCACGAGATAAACTTACCTTTAGATAAGCGTTTGGTCATCAGCCAAAACCCAGTGCCATCATACGATAATGCCCGCACCATGGTTTTATTACGATTGATAAAAACGAACACAGTGCCCGAGCGTGGGTTGACCAAGAGTTTATGACGACAGAGTGCCGCTAAACCATCGATGCCTTGACGAAAGTCTGCGGGTGCAATAGCGACTAATATGTGAGTATCGGCGGTGAGGTGGATCATGATTTTATTGCACCAACAAGAGAAATGAACATATCACTATCAACAACGCCAGATAAATGCATCTGATCACCACAGGCAAAGCACAGCTCCACCTTTACAGAAGACAGTGTTGGAAAGGTGGAAATAGGTAGATGAACAAATTGCGGGCTTGTCTCGGTGGGCGCAGCAGTGTTTCGCCATTGCTTGAGCTGAGTGCCACTGATCCTTAGTGCTGATGTTATTTGGCTAGAAGAATAATGATTGAGTAATGCAACGACTTGTTCACGCAATGCGGTAGGTGTTGGTACTTGACGGCCATTTCGGTTGCTCCGCCAGTGTTCAAAGGCAGTTACGACGGTTAGTAGTTGATCTTGGTTTGACATGATGCATCCTAGTAATGGAGGTTGCGATAATTAAATCAGATCAAAAAATGAAAGTTGAGCTAGGCTGCCGTAAGCTCACCTTTTTCAACATAATCGCTAATCTCAATACCTTTCTTCACATCAATTATTTTCTCATTTGAGTAAATAATTTTAAGGCTTTGGCACGGTTTCCTGACCTTTCCTGAAAACACCGAGGAATTATCGTAAGTCACTGTAGTAAAAGTAACTTTTTTTAATGCACTGCATCCTGGTATCACATTATTGCTGTGTATTTTAAATTTCATAATAGGTTTTCCTTTCCCTAATAGCATTATTGTCAATCATTGACGAAACAAGTATGAGCATTTATTATCACGAAGTTATCACGAATTGTTCACTATTTTATGCGATTACACACGTGTGATATTTTCAATAAAATATAAAATAGCAGTATAAAGTAACAAACGTTAAAGCAGACAGTTAGATCATTTAATTACATTGGGTTAATAATAAGTAGCAAAAATGCAGGATAATAGAGCGCTTAAGTCACTAATAGCTGGATATTTAAACTAATAATAGCAAGATAAATAGTGATGTTAATGGCTTTAATGCTATTTCCAAAAAACAAAAAATCCCTTTATTTAATTACAAACTTTACATAACCAATACTCACATAATAAAATAAGCGTTGAAAACGTTGCGACTTAATCTTGTTAAGATATAAATTCATGTAACAAATTAAAGAGAAGAAGCTCAATATCAAAACGTATGATAAAAACGAAAATGAAAACACTTCAGCTATTGCATACAAAAACCAATTACCGAAACTAAATAATATCAATGATGATGTACCAAATAATAATAAGGGCTGTAGATAATAACGTCGGACTTTATTACTTATCATTAAACAGCATTCAATCATCACAAAAGAAAATAAACAGCCAAATATAAAATATGGATAAGCATTACTATTACGTAATGACATATTAGACAGCATCTCACCAGTCACATTGCCAGTTATTAACAGTGTCAATAAAGATAACGCTAAGAATAAAGCCAACCATAAAATAGAGCGATCTCCCTTACTCCCGATAAGGCTAGTAAATGAATGCTCAGATTGCATCTTGATAGAAAGATAAAAACCGAACAAAATAAAAATGAAAGAGTGAATAATTGAAGGGCCAGCTATCACATCCCCACCTCCATAAAGCATAGCAGTCACTATTTCATCGTAAGGTAATATTAAAATGGGTTTTAACAGTGAAAAATAACTCAGTAAATGAGGTAGACAGCTTAACCATAATGCATGCTTTAAACCATAACGCGATATAAATAACAATAAATATGGCGCTAATAATAAAATCAATGTGTAATATTTTAAAATATCAGTAAAAGGAGTTGCCCCCATAAAAAGTATCATTCTGAGTGTATAAACGAGACTAAACTGTGAGAAATACGCTAGTACGATACAACTTATCGAGTGTAGAACAAAACACTGTATAGCTCTGGTCCAGAGCTTTTTTTTAACAAACTGAAAGCCAATTTCATGCAGTTTTCGTAAATAAATGCAATGCAGAAAAAAACCAAAAACAACAATAAAAAGTGGTGTTGCCGTCCTAAACAATAAATTTACATATATCGGTGCATCATAATTCAACGAAGATAATGTATGTGATGACATTGCTAAAAAAATAGCAAGCCCACGCGCCAAATCCAAACCAATAATACGTTTCATGTTTATTTTATTCCAATAATTGCGTAAAGATAACCACGACTGCCAACGGGGGTTATATCACTTTTAATCCTGCATTTACATCCAGATAACACATAACTCGCTCGTTACTTAAATGAGTGATATATAACAAAATTTATTCTTACATATCAAATACCACTTATATTCTTGTTCCTGATTACCCATAAGCTTCAGCCATACTTAGCAACTTTTGTGGCATAGGTGGTGTTCTCATCGCCACAAACATGAACAGAGGCAACATATCCTTAAGTGAAAAACGGCGGTTAAATCTATAACAAAATTCAGCAAAGTATCGAGGTAAATGCTTATCTCTGACCGAGTGGTATGTACCTGAAATTGAATTTTTAACGTTACCAATCATAGTATTAACCCAGATAAACTGTTTTTTAGTTACACTTTCATACCCACCACCTGTTACTGTGATTTTATGTTCGCACCCTGCATCTTTTACCGCAGAAAAACAAGCGAGCCCATCAGATGAAACCAAACCGCCAGAGGATAAGTGTTTTTTTGCCCAACGAGAAACCTCTGTTAATCGAAACCCTTCT
>JBAHZW010000141.1:0-12848 GCA_037132835.1 Colwellia sp.
TGCAGTGAAGCCCTTTGTGATAGGTCGTAAGGCTTGGCTATTCTCGTACACCAATACAGGTGCGAACGCGAGTGCAATTTTATATAGTTTGGTTGAAACCGCAAAAGCGAATGGTCTTATTGTTCATGATTATATCGCAACTTGCTTGCAGCAGATTGCTGAAAACCCGAATGATATAGATGCGTTGCTTCCATGGAATATTAAGCAACGCTAGGTGCCATTGCCCAGACGCTTACAAACAATTCAAAAACCATAGGCTAACAAAAGGGCGACGATGATATTGCCCTCCCAGAATTATTAATGCTCTGCGTATAAATACCTACTTTAATAGCTTGAGTTTAAATAGTAAGCACATAATTTGGACAGTAGAAAAGTGGGTATATTAAGAGCATGATTCAGTCACAGTGGTTATGATGATTGAGCGCAATATAGAATAGACTTTCGAATTAGCCTCCCCCCAGATACCGTTGCTTAAAAAGCGCTGATTGAATGCGTTGAATATTCAACTTGTGACCTACAATAGGTTCATTTTATCAATACATGCTTAATTTTTTCTTTTAAATGGCAACAACGATTTAAACCTATCACATCAACTGTAACCAATATAAGAAGACGATACCCAGACTACAGGTAAGCATAGAACCAATAGTGGTCATGGCAATCACATTGGCAGCCAAGTCAGCATTATGCCCCATTGAGAGTGCCATTACATAACTTGCTGCAGCGGTCGGTGCCGCCGACATAAAAAACACTAAACCGAGTGATAGCCCAGTGAAACCAAAAAGATAAGCACCACCGGTTATAAGTATCGGTGCGACAATTATTTTTAATGCGCTGGAAAAATAACAATTAAAACTATTATTCTTTAATGATTCTAAATTCAAGCTACCACCAATACATAATAAAGCGATTGGCAAAGTCATATTAGAAAAATATTGTCCTGTATCGATAATGACTTGAGGCACAGGAATCGCTAAAACAAAAAAGACGATACCCAATACAATGCCTATAATTAAAGGGTTTTTTATAATAGATTTGCTCAAACTAAATAACATCGATGTTGTAAAACCCTTTTCTTTAGGCGACAGCACAATGACCGCTAGAATATTATATAAAGTAGTGTTACAAGCGATATAAACGGCGGCTAGCGCAATGCCTTCATCACCGTAAACGCTCGCAATATAGGCTAAAGAGATAATGGCAATATTACTACGATATGCTCCTTGGATAATAACGCCATGATCTTTTGGATCTTTAACCCAATATTTGGTTAATAAAATACTTAACAAGAAGAAAATAAAGTTTGCGAGTACACCATAAACGACCAATGAAAAGTCGATTTGACTTTCAGGCTTAATTTTAATGATGTTCATAAAAAGCAAGGTAGGTAGCGTTACTTTGAAGACAAGCTTTGAAGCGATTTCAATAAACTCATCATTAATGATATTTCTTTTCCTTAAAAAATATCCCATAAAGAGTAATAAACAAATAGGTCCGATAATAGCAAAAGAAAACTGTAACGATTCAAAAAACATATAAAACTCTCTCGTTACCAACCTGCCTAACTAGCTGGTCAGCCCTGCTCGTTAAAATAAGCAATGCTGACCATTTAATAGGAAAAATGGTATAAATGATGAACAACAAATGGGATGCATAAAATGATCGTGGCTATATTAGCAGAAACGAACATTGGTAAGCACCCATTAGTTTTTTAGTCACACATTCTAAAATAATTCATCTTTATAAAAGTTTTCAATTATTATCTGTTTACCATAAAATTACCAACCTTCAACACCCTTCATGTCAGGTAATTGATGGGCAATACCTTTATGGCAATCGATACAGGTTTTTTCCCCAGAAGCTAACGCGGTAGAATGTTGATAAGCAGCACGTTCACTTTGTTGGGTAAAGTCCATGTAATCAAAGTTATGACAATTACGACACTCTAAAGAATCATTAGCTTTTAACCGCTCCCATTCATTTTGTGCTAAGCGTTTACGATGCACTAAAAACTTCTCTCGGGTATTGATGGTACCAAAGATAGCTCCCCATACTTCTTTTGAGGCTTGCATTTTCCGTGCAATTTTATCTGTCCACTTATGCGGAACATGGCAATCTGGACACGTCGCTCTTACACCAGAGCGGTTAGAAAAGTGAATGGTTGTTTTTAATTCCTCATAAACATTATTTTCCATTTCATGACATGAGATACAAAACTCTTCCGTGTTGGTAATATCCAGCGCAGTATTAAATCCACCCCAGAAAATAATACCGGCAATAAAGCCACCTATCACTAAAGCGCCGAGGCTATAATAGCCACTAGGCTTCGTCAGTGTACGCCAACCAATCAGCAATATATTCTTCATGAATGATCCTTATTTCTTTTAGTCTGAGTGCGAGACATTTGTCGTTTTTCCAGACTTAAGTATTTTAATAAATTGTTCATGATTGCTCCTAATCATTTTCAGCAGACGTAACTTTTTTCTTCATTAAGCTATGCATATCAGTGAAAGTATTTTCTACTAAAGGTTCAGCATCTACTTGTGTCACATGGCACTGATTACAAAAGTAACGACGGGGCGATATTTCAGCTAAAAAGTTACCATCGCGATTCATAAAGTGCGTAACACTTACCATCGGCGCTTGTGATTCTTCCGTGCGCTGACGTGAATGACAAGACAGACACTTGTTGTTATTCATATTAACTTCATAACTACGCGTTGTATGTGGGATAACGGGTGGCTGCATAGGGTAATTACGTTTTTGTTTAATATCCTTATTAACAACATTAGGGATACGCACTGGTTCTTTTTGTTCAGTAATTTCAGTGTGATCACGTAACGTTGCAAGTGTATTAATTTCCGATTTATCGGCTGCACTGGCAATAAAAGAGCTAAACAATAGCGCTAAAACTAAAACCGTTAAACCAGTGATTGATGCGAGGTTTAAATTTTTCATATCACTCTCCTAAACTTTAACAATTTTGATTGCACACTTTTTGTAATCTGTTTCTTTTGACAACGGATCAGTGGCATCTAAAGTGACTTTATTGACTAAACGACTCGCATCAAACCAAGGCATAAAGACTAAACCTCTTGGTGGTTTATTACGGCCTCGGGTTTCAACCCGTGTTTGTACTTCCCCACGACGAGAAATCAGCTTGACAAGATCACCACGACGCATATTACGTGCCTTAGCATCATCGGGGTGCATATAAACAAGTGCATCGGGCATCGCTTTGTATAACTCTGGTACACGTTGAGTCATTGAACCTGAATGCCAATGCTCTAAGACACGACCGGTTGATAACCATAAGTCGTATTCTTCATCGGGAGATTCTGCTGCCGGTTCATAGGGCAAAGCAAAGATGATCGCGCGGCCATCTTTTTTACCGTAAAAGTCCCAACCACTGCCCGGTTTAACATAAGGGTCGGATCCTTCTTTAAAGCGCCACTTGGTTTCTTTGCCGTTAACAACGGGCCAGCGTAACCCACGTTCTTGATGGTATCTATCATAGGGTGCTAAATCATGAGCATGGCCACGACCAAAGCTGGCGTATTCTTCAAACAGACCTTTTTGGATGTAAAAGCCAAAATCACGAGACTCATCATTCAAGCGATCTTCTGGAATTTCATCAAGAGCAAATTTTTCCAGCGAAGCGGTTTTATAAAGCACATCAAATAAGGTTTTCCCACGTACAGAAGGTTTTTTGGCGATCAGTTCTTCCGACCAAACATCTTCAACTTTAAAACGTTTAGAAAACTCAACTAATTGCCACAAATCAGATTTTGCTCCCTTAGGTGCCTCAACCATTTGATACCATGATTGAGTTCGGCGTTCAGCATTGCCGTAAACGCCTTCTTTTTCTACCCACATCGCGGTCGGTAAAATCAAGTCTGCCGCCTGTGCAGTTACCGTAGGATAGGGGTCTGATACCACAATGAAGTTTTTAGGATTACGATAACCCGGGTAGGCTTCTTCATTAATATTGGCAGCAGCTTGCATGTTATTATTACATTGCACCCAATAGAAATTTAACTTGCCATCTTTTAACATGCGATTTTGCAACACCGCATGATAACCCGGCGTAGCGGGAATAGTGCCTTCAGGTAAATCCCATATTTTTTCAGCAATGGCGCGATGTTTAGGATTGGAAACCACCATGTCAGCAGGTAAACGATGTGAGAAAGTACCTACTTCACGGGCCGTACCACAGGCAGAGGGCTGACCGGTTAATGAAAAGGGACTGTTACCAGGCGTTGAAATTTTACCGGTTAATAAGTGAATATTATAAACCAGGTTATTAGCCCAGACACCACGAGTATGTTGATTAAAACCCATGGTCCAGAAAGAGGTGACTTTAATTTTTGGATCCGCGTATAACTCAGCCAATGCTTCTAACTTGTGCTCCGGAACGCCAGAAAGTTTTGAAGTATATTCAAGGGTATAAGTGCTAACAAATTTAGCGTACTCATCAAAATCGATTGGTGTTGAGCTACCTGCGGTTTTACCATTGTTTTTTGCTTTTTGCTCTAATGGATGCTCAGGACGCAAACCATAACCTATATCTGTTTCGCCTAATCTAAAGTTAGTATGTTTATTAACAAAGTCTTTATTAACACGGCCCGTTTCAATAATGTAATGGGCAATGTAGTTTAAAATAGCAAGATCAGTTTGTGGGGTGAAAATCATGCCATTATCAGCTAAATCAAAACTCCGATGTTCAAAGGTTGATAACACAGCAACTTTAACATGGGGTGCACTTAAACGACGATCGGTTAAACGAGTCCATAAAATAGGATGCATCTCAGCCATGTTTGAGCCCCATAAAACAAAGGCATCAGCAGCTTCTAAATCATCATAACAACCCATTGGTTCATCGATACCAAAGGTACGCATAAAGCCACCAACAGCAGAGGCCATACAGTGACGCGCATTAGGGTCAATGTTGTTGGTACGAAAGCCCGCTTTCATCAATTTTAAAGCGGCATAACCTTCTTGCACAGTCCATTGACCTGAGCCAAACATACCCACTGCTTTAGGACCGTCTTTTTTTAAGGCAGCCTTAGCTTTTTCAGCCATAATATCAAAGGCTTTATCCCAAGAGACAGGAGTAAACTCGCCTTCTTTATCGTACTTTCCATTGGTCATGCGTAATAAAGGTGTTGTTAACCTGTCCTTACCATACATAATCTTAGATAGAAAATAACCTTTTACACAGCTAAGTCCTTTGTTTACTGGTGATTTAATATCACCATGAGTAGCGACGACTTTTCCGTCCATTACCCCAACATTCACACTACAACCAGTACCACAAAAACGACAAGCGGCTTTGTCCCACTTGAGCTTGGTAATATCTGAGCTAGTAATTAAATTTGATGCAGTTGCGGGAATAGTTACCCCAGCAACAGCGGCGGCGGCTGCAACGGCGTTTGCTTTAATAAATTGTCGGCGATTAATGGTCATTGGCGCTTCGTCCTTTTACTTTGGTTCGATTTTAAAATAGTGATATTTTTATCATATTCGTTATTATTATATTTATTGTTATTAAATTTATTGTTCATTCAATGGCATCATTATCCGCACTTTCATCAAGCACTTGATGATAAACAGGTGATAAATTAAGGATGCCACTGTGCACTCTTATGATGTCCATTTTTTTGCCAATATCTTTATGGCTAGTGCCCTCAATAGTGAACACGATTTTTCCTTGCTCGTTAATAGCGTGTATTTCTGTGCGCTCTATGTTTGTGATGGCAAGCTTCACTTTTTCAACTTCCGTTAAAATGCAATAAGCAATTAAACTTGCTACATGGTATTCTGAGGTTATATTTTTGCTGTTATCTGTCATATATCTCTTAAATTTTGTTGCCTAATTAAGTTAAATTATTTTTAGCTAAAATTAAATGTTAAAGCATCTTGCGGGCAACTTTTAAGACATGCCCCACACTGACTGCAATCAACGGTATTAATGCTTGGTTGTGGGATACTTGAAGTCAGGTAATTAAATTTAATGACACTGGTTTCACATTCATCTCGACAACTTTGGCAGTAAACATTATTTTTGGCTAAACAGTTATCACTAATTTCCAAGTAAACGGGCCAAGGCTTTGGTGCGCTTTCATCACGCTCACTGGGTTGCGTAAATGATCCTGAAAAAAGTGGTTGTTGACATACATCAATGCATTTATTGCAAAACGTACATTCACCTTGGCTAAAATCAATTTTAGGAAACCCCTCTTCGTCTTTAACAATAATATTGCTTTCACAACTTATTAAGCAATCTTGGCATTGGTTACAAGCGGAGATAAAAACAGCTTCACTAATGACCCAAGGTAGTCTCATTACTTTTGGTGTTGTTATTTTACCTCGTAAAAACCGTCTTTTTGAGGGGTCAACTATAGGTTCCATTATTTCTTCTTCTTACTTGGGAAAAATATTAAACGCTAGGTGGGCCGAAGAACATTTGGCTGATCCATATCGAAAAGCCCAAAATAGAAACAATGACCACCGATAAAATAGGTGCGAGAAAAACAGCTAAAAAAATAAATGTATTTCGTTCGTGTTTTTTTTGATTTTCTGGGGGGATGATTTGATTCATAATACACTCAATCGTTGATAAGCAAACTAATACCAAAAGAACGAATAAAAAGATGAACATCTTTGCTAGATTAAATTACCACTAACCGTGTTGTAAATTTTAAAGTCAGTATACTTTCCTCTACCATTCACATTTTATTTAGTGCTAATTTCCCTTACACAATCACTGAACACTTCATTCATTCTCTTGGTATAACATTATAGACTACATTTTAATTCTTTTGACACAGATTATAGACTACATATTATCTTATTTTTTTATGTCACAATATTGTGTAAGATCAAATTAAATAAAGTTAGTGAGTTATTTACTGAAGAAGAGTAAATAAAAGAGATAAAGCCCCAAAAAATCGTATCTATTCTCGCTATTATTCAAAAGATAAAATCAATTCAAAAAGCAGTGAGATAAATAAATTCAAGGTCGTAAAATGAAGCAATACAAACTGTTATGCTATTGTATTGTTTGATAAAAGATAACAATCCGTTCAAAAACCCATCATTTTTAGCCTTGTTTTGGTCTCCCTGCTTGCGACTGAATAATGCATCTTAATTGATAAGGATATATTCCATTGTACTCAATGAAAAGGTCAATGATTTATACCTGTTTTAACTGGCAGATGAGAGCAAAGCAGTTTGCTGGGCGGGTAATACTTCTGCGCCTACTCTGTTGGCTTCATCAAGAAAATGACTGCGTGATTTTAATCGTTTGTTATAACGTTTTAACAGTGGCACGATCAATGATGTACAAATCATCATGGCCATTAATGCATATTGATTTAATGTAAACTTATCCCCCATGAGTAATAATCCCATCAAAATACCCGCAATAGGATTGCTAATACCCGCAAAAGTAAATTCAACCACAGTCATTCTGTTTAATAACCAAACATATAACGAGTAGGCTAACATGGTATTAAATAGAATTAACCAAGCTAATCCTGTGGCATTTAATAGACTAAAGTTTTCCAAAGCAAAGCGATATTGCATGGGTGAGATAAAACCATGAATCACTGCAACAAACGTTAATAGCGTGCCGCCAATAAGCAGTTGCCAACATAAAACTGACCACCAGTGCATTCTATTACCTAAACTTTTGATAATATGACTGCCAATTACAATGCAACAAATAGCGCTAAACATTGCCATTAAACCAATCGGATTAAGTGTTAAATTGAGTGGGTCGAATAAAATCCATGCCAAAGAAACTAAAATAGCACCCGAGAAAAACTGTGTTTTACTCGGGCGTGCTTTGTACATGACCCGATAAAAAACCATTGCAAAAACAGGCACAGACACCATACCAACGCCTGATATTGCTGAGGGTAGTGTTTGTGCCATTACAAATAACAAACTAAAAAATAGCGCTATATTAATGGTCGCCAAACGGATCAGCACAGGCCAATCTTTTACTTTGGGTAGGTTCGGTTTTATTGCAAGCAATAACAGCCCTGCAGGTAATGCGCGTAGAGCACCTAATAATAATGGAGGCCATCCAGAAAGGGTATATTGGGTGACTGCATAAGTCGTTCCCCACAAAAAAGCGGCTAACATTGCTAATAAAAAATTCATACTGGTATACCCGTTGTTATTCAAGGTGGAAAATTCGATAAGGACTCGCCATTTTAGGATTAACACCGTTAATCGATTAGCAGGCTATCCGTCCTGTTACACCTTGCTATTCGAGTGACAACTGAATAAAGCATCAGAATTTGCAACGGGTATATACTTATCTTCACATAAAGATAAGTACTTTGCCTTTCTTTTGTTCTTTTGTAAAGTATCTTCACATAAAGATTATTATTCGGTATGTTAGTGACTCAATTAAAAGTGGCACAATAGATGGAATGGATGGTGATGGAATGGATGGTGATGGAATGGATGGTGATGGAATGGATGGTGATGGTATGGATGGTGATGGTATGGATAAAATAGATAATGTAATTAAACAGTGGGCACTCGAAAAACCTTTACTTGATACGGAGCCGATGGCATTAATCGGACGTTTATTGCGTATTAGCAAACATATAGAAGCGAATATAAGCACTTTTCATAAGCACTTTGGGTTAACCTTTGGTGAGTTTGATGTTTTAGCGACATTAAGACGTAGTGCGAACCATAACGGCTTAACACCCTCTGAATTATTAGATGAATTATTATTAACCTCCGGTGCAATGTCTAATCGCCTTGATAAATTACAGTCAAAAAAGTTAATTGATCGCGTGCCGAGTGAGTTTGATAAACGCAGTGTTTCTGTTGCTTTAACAGATAAAGGGCGAATATTAATAGATCAAGTGATTGAAGCACATGTGCAGTTACAACAAACACTGGTGAGTGCCTTAAGTAAGTCACAAAAAATAAGCCTCAACGGAGCGCTTAAAACATGGTTGGCAGATTTTGAAAAATGAATAACAAAAAGTAATCAGAGAAACACATAATATTGCGAACCATGAGTAAAGAGCAGGCTGACGATAAAAAAGAGCCTTAGTGTTATCAGTATAAAAACCTTGGTTACAGGCTCCTGTGTTGCAAACACTGATCCATGATTTTCTCTTAAAATGAAGTGACTACTGCAATGAAGCGATCACCCCATTCACCCCTTCAATTAACATTTGTGTACCAATTACCGCCAAAATCAGTCCCATTAAACGTGTGATGATACTTAATCCGCTATCTCCAATTAACGACAGTATTTTATTGCAGTAAATGAAACATCCGTAAGTGATCACACATAACAAGGCAAAAACAGCGATAGTGGTAACCGTACTAAGCACGCCACCTGCGGAAGCAAAATTCATCGCAGTCGCAATGGTACCAGGACCAGCTAACAAAGGTACAGCTAAGGGTGACACGGCAACATCGCCCTCATCACTCGATTCGGCTGAATGCAACGTTGAGCCACTGCCATTGAGCATGTGATAACCAATAATAAAAACTAAAATACCACCTGTAATACGCAATGCCGTTAAGGTAATACCAAACAAATGAAAGATAATATTACCCAATAAAGCAAAAGCAACAATAATAATAAAAGTGATCAATAAGGCTTTTCGAGCAATCACGGCCTGTTGTTTTTTTGTTTTATTGCCAACGAGACCTGCAAAAGCAGCGGTATTAGCAATCGGATTCATAATGGCAAAAAAACCTAAGAAGATGGTCATAATTTCTGATGTAAATGCAGCCATTTAAAGTTTTATCCCGCGCTTAAATCAATTTGACTGTCGACCTGATATTCGACAAACAGGGCTTGATAAAAGTTATCTAAACTGATTTGTCGTTGCTGATTTAACCAATCTTTTTTCACCTGTGTGCGCACCTCTGCCAATGATTGTACTTGACCTCCACGTCTTGCGGTCAAGCTCACTAAATGCAAACCATAACCCGACTTAACCTCTGACTGCCAACTATCCATTGGCATTTTCATTAAGGAATCAGCAAATTCGCTACCAAAATAGCGTGCGACTAAGCCGTAAGAAATATCGCTGTATTGATAGTCTAAATAAATATTGTCCGACAACGCCAGTAAATTTTCTGAGGTCTGCTCAGTACTCGCTAAACTATTTATTTTCATTAAGGTATTATCAAGCCGCGTGTTTAAATCATCATGTTTCGTTGGATCAAAGTACAATTGCATAAAACTAAATACGCGTTCGCTTCGATAATCGTCACGATGGGCATTCAGGAAGGCCGTCAGTTCTTCATCACTCGGCTCATAACCACTGGCCAGATCTTCGACAATAAATTCCACTTTTTGTTGAATACGTTTTTGAATAATAGTATCACCATCAAGTAAGCCCATTTCGACACCTTTTTGATAAGCGACCTGTTCCTTTAAAAAATTTTTGATTAAAGCATCAAGCTCTTGTTCGCTTGGTTTTCGTTGCCTTGTTTTTTCAAAACTGTACTGCAACTGCGTGATATTAGCTTGCGAAATAGCTATTTTATCATCACCCGATTCACTATTAGCCGTTATCGCATAGAGATAAAAAAGTACAGCGCCTAACAATAAAAAATGTAATAACGGCTCTTTCAGTAAAGTTTTCATAGTTATCCTATCGTGTAAATTTAATTTAGCCCTGAGAGTTATACCAAATTGGTGAGGTATAGGCGCGCTCTTGGGTTTTTAGTTTAATGCCTTTGGGAAGAGAAGTGACCTGATAACGCACCACGTCATATGCGGTCCAACGCGGTGTAGGGATTTCAATTGCACGCACATAATAAAATGCTTTTTCGCTGCTATTAAAATCAGGATCAGTCCACAGGGTTTCGAGTTGTGCTGCACCAATGGTATTGGTCCAAGTAGGGATACTTAAATCAACGGTATCACCCACCTTGGCTAATTTACCTTTGCTGTCTATTTTGCGTTCACCTGAGGCTTGTTCAGACCACGCAACATCATATACTTTTTCATGCGCTTTACCTGCAGCATCTACCCAGCCTTTGATCACTTGCACTCGGTCGAGATTCGCACCATCGGGATCACGCAAAGCACGGATTAACAAACTGGGTGTTTGATCTTTTTTGGCTATTGCTAAATCGCCCCCCATGGGGACACCTTTAAGATATCCAACACTGGCAATATCACGTTGCTTAAGATCCGCTGGCGAAAAATCATAACCGCCAAACACTCGCAGGCGAATACGTGGACCGGTAGTGGCGTAGACTTCTCTACGTTTCATGGCATCAAAAATAGCGGCACGTGTATTAGATGTAGCCCAAACAGCTGTCGGACCCGGTGTCGCGTAACGCCAAGCGTCATACCCTATATCTAATTTTTTATTATATTTACCCGCTTGGTTCAGACGTTTTTTAGACGGTTCCATCCATGCAAAAGCACCAAAAAAATTATCATCATCTTGAGTCACTAAAGAGGTATGCAGATCACCACCACCCACAAAACCTAATTTAAAGGGGTTAATGCCCAGCTCAGTTTCTAACAATAAACCATTTTTAAGTGTCGAGCGGGTATACTCCGTTGCTAACATGGCATCGGTTTTTTTAGCAGTTAAATCAAGATTACCAAAATCCCAGGTTTCATAGTCGGCAAACTCATCATTAGGCGATAATTTTGGATGAGTTTCGCTATCCCCTTTCGTTTGCCCCACTTCCACCAGTTTTTCCCATTTTGCGCGCTCAGTAACATAAGCCAAGTCGAATTTAGCACCATTATTAAAATCATCTTGCAGAGCAAATAACCAACCGTTAGATAAGTTACCGTTATGTGGGATCGCAATTGCATGACCACCTGTTTTTTCTTCATAATTAGCTAACCATTTCCATAAATCTTGTGGGTTAGCACTACCAATAGGAGCGGTCATCGTAAAAGGTAAGACTTGCAATGCTTTGTCAGGACCATCACGCAATATAATATTACGATGCAAATTATTGCCCTTAACCATCGAAGTCCATTCGTAGGAAAGCATCGTCGTAAAACGGTGTGGTTCATTAAACTCTTCGGCCGCATCCACTAGATCTTGCCATGTTCTGCTATAACCTGGATTTCCGGGTTGATAGACTAACGCGCTAGAGAGTTCACCATTAGCAAAAGCTGAAATCAAATCAAATGAAGCTTGCTTAGCCACTGCGCCTCCTTGACTGAAAAGCTCATGATACTTAGCACCTTCTTTATCGGCTAAAATATTATCTGTGCCTTTTAAAATATCGGTGATCACCCCCATACCGTCGGTATGTTCGGTTAAACAAATAAAGTCTAACGGTCGATCTAATTTAACGGGCAGACCGGTATTACTGATGACCTGTTCACCACGAGCAAAACGATATAAATCGCGAGGAAGTAAGGTGGTACCGCCACCACCGGCATCGGCAGATAATGCAGAATGAATATGCGTTTCACCAAACAGTAATTGCGTTGGGTAGTCACGATCCGCATAAGGTGAAAAATGAGTGTTAGTGGCAACCATTTTATCCAGTGGTGCTTGCTTCTCTTGAGCTTTGTTTTCTACAACCAAAGGCACTTTTTTAATCGCTGTTGATGAATCATCTGTGCTTGCTTGTGATTGTTCATCACAAGCGCTTAAAATAAAACTGCTGATACCAATAACAAGTAGCGTTTTTTTCAACATAACTATTCCTTTCATTTCATTTTTATCAGTAATACCAAAGGAATTAATTAAGTGATCAATGATTGCGAAGGATAAATTAACGGTAACAAGGCGTGAGTTGCAGGAGATAGTTATCCTCACTTCAAAACTCACAACGCAGTTAAGGTTGATTTAAACGAGCGAGGGTGA
>JBAHZW010000040.1:0-9395 GCA_037132835.1 Colwellia sp.
TACCTATGATGATCATCGTATTGCGATGTGTTTCTCATTGGTTGCATTAAGTGGTACCTCGGTCACCATTAATGATCCAAAATGTACCTCAAAAACATTCCCTGATTACTTTGAAAAATTGGCTTCAGTGAGCCAATAAAATAAATTTTTATGGTCAACTTAATAACAAAGCCTTGCTAATGCAGGGCTTTTTATTATCTTCTGATCACCTTTTTTTTGATTGTTTGCTTTAGATAAACGTTTTAGGTACCTGTTTTGCTAAAAACAATGCGTAATATTGGATTGATAGATATATAAAAAATGAGAAAAGGAGAGCTTAGCCCTCCCTTATCTTCATTTTTAAACGTTTATTTTTTATGGTTGAAATCCGGGATCATAGTCCAACGCTTACGTAGATGATGCGCTGACATCTTCGGCTGACGATCACGAGTGAAGGCGCCTTTTTTGTTGCCATCGACACGCATTATTCCTTCCCAGGTCTGGAAATCGGCGAAGTTCCACATCTGTTCACCGACCACTGCATCGCAACTATCGAACGCTTTATGTTGCTCATCAAGATATTCGATCTGGTATTCTTCTGACCACTGCACACTGGGTAGCTTATGAATGCCAGCCATCGTATCGGCGCCATACTCTGTGATCACGATAGGTTTGCCTAACGTTCCCCAACCCGCTAGTTCTTCAGAGAAGACCGTACCAGCATCTTTCATCTGCAGACCGCCCATCATGTACCAACCGTAGTAACGATTTAAACAGACGACATCAACAAACTCGGAAGCATGACAATTGCCAAATCGTGCCATCATAAAGTTAATAAAAGTAAGGGGGCGATTTTGTGGATCTAAGTTACGTGCATAGGCGAAGATATCTCTAAAATACTCTTTAGATGCTTCTTGTGAAGTATCAGGCTCGTTTGACAGAGACCACATCACGACACAAGGATGGTTCTTATCACGCTGGAATAACTCTTTTAGTGCATGCTTCTGAGCTTCTTTACCGGGACCTTTTACCGCTTCCTCTTCGAAGAATGGGATCTCTTTGTCAGCGACACTACCTGCGCCTGCAGAGGCGATACCCATACCAAACATACCACGTCGCATCAGATCAAACTGACCGACTGCTGGTGATTCGTTAATCACCACTAAACCACGGCGATTAGCTAACTGCATAAATTCTTCCGCGTAAGGATAGTGTGATGTACGTATCGAATTTGCACCAATCCAATCGAGTAATTCCATGTCTCTGAGGTTAACGACGGCATCATAACCGCGGCCACGGAAGTCTGAATCTTCATGCTTACCAAAACCCTTAAAGTAGAAAGGTTCACCATTGATTAGGAACTGCGTACCTTCGACCTTAACCGTGCGAATACCAACATCTAAAGGATATTGGTCGACAATCTCGTCAGCGAGAATGATACTGGCTTCTAGCGTATATAGGTAGCCTTTACCCGGTTGCCAAAGGTTAACATCTTCGACCAGTAAACGACCCTTATTTCCAATGGCTTTAGCGACTAAGTTGCCATCTTGGTCTAGCAGTTTAACCTGAATATCGCCAAGGTTAGTGGTCGCTTCTATTTCAAAATCGACTTGCCCTTGAGTACCAGAAAAATCTGTAATAACGGTGATGTCATTGATTCTTGTCCGTGGCAATGCAATCAGTTTAACTGCGCGATGGATGCCTGAATAGTTGAAAAAGTCAAAAAATGGCTTAACTTCACGAACGCCATCTAAGTATTCAGCATAGCCACCTGCAGGGATAGTCGACATTGATAGCTCATTATTGACCACCACCACAATTTTGTTCTTCTGACCAAATTTAACGACTTGGTTTAGCTGACCGGCAAACGGCATATAACCACCAACATGGCTGACCACTTCAACACCATTAACCCAGACAACGGCACTGTGTGTCGCTGATCCGAAGCGAACGAAAACGTCTTTTTCTTGCCACTCGACCGGAATGAATACTTCTGTTTCATACCAAACATCACCGCAATGATCGCGGATAGCTTTATCGGTAAAAATATCGTTATAACTTGAAGGAACAACCATTTCAATGGTGTCTTTTAAGCCATCTTTCCAATCCTGCTGACGCCCTTCATTGTTGGTGTCGACTTTAAACTTCCAGATCCCTGAGATATCAACCGAACGGCGTGAGACGGTTTCTTGGGGGTATAAAAATACAGACATAGTGCTCTCCATAAAATATGTTTTCAAAAAAATAACTAAATATCATATTGGCATGTTAAAAAATAAGTTTAAGCAGGCCAATAATAGAAAGTATCTAGCTAAAAGTTTGTAATCTTATTTTTTAATAAGATTACACGTTGCTTAAGAGTCACAAACTCTTGCGTGATACTCGGTTTTTCATAAAATTTTAACTTATTGATAACGAATAACTAAATTTATAAGATATTGATCTCGTAATGGAAGGTTAGTTTAATATCCCAGTAATCGATTTCATCACCAAATTCAGAGCCTAGACGATATTCCTTGGCCTTATTAAGAACAAGTACAGATTTAAGTCCCTCGAATACCCCACTGGGTTTATGGATAAAAAACAAGTTTACACCAGTACCATCAACACGAACGTCTTCACTTTCATCTTCATAACCATCTGTTTTTACAATGGCTAAACCCGTTTGAAATGTCTCAGCTACCTGATAGAAACCACCTATCTGCCAAGAAAACATATCATCGTGGTTGCGGTCGATACTTTGGTCAAACGAGTAACCAAGATCCGTGTCTACCATGGTAAGGGCGCTTAACTTAGTGCCTACCTGACCAGCAGATCCGATCAGAGTTAAGTCACCTTTATTATAAGTCAGTTGTCCGGACACTAAATATGTATTGTCGTAGCCAGAGCCCATAAATGAGGCATTTAAATCTTTTGTATAATCGATAAGCTTGGCATAGAATCCTCTCAGTTCTGCCTTCCAAAATGCCTTATTACTATCAATATAGAGTTGTTGAGCATTGAACATATATTGGTAACTATGGTCTTTTTGATAGCGCGTACCGAAAGCAAGTCGTGTACCTGTGTTTTTGGTGTTATTCCAAACACCCGCAAGGTGATACTTAGGGATCTTATCTCTGATGAATGAACCGTCGGGATTGACACCTTGAATAGTCCCTTCATCAGTCCATTCGCTATAGTAGTGTCCGGCAAATTTTGTTGAAACCATGCCGTAGAGGTGTAAATTACCAAAATCGACCTTAAGTAGTGCGCCTTCTTTCATTGAGGGCGTCGGGCGAATCGACGTTTTCTCTATGAGTGGAACATAGTATTCTAGTGTCCCTGCACCCGAATCCGTTCCGAAACGACCTAGCTTCAATAGGATATCTTCGGTAGGTTTAATGTTGATCGAACCGCTAACAAGGGTGAAATCATCATGATCATTAAGGTAGAAGCGTGCGCTTTTATCAGGATTGGCAAGCAACTTTTGGGTCGTATAAACGCCTGCTTCGATATCGAACCAGCTCACCAGATTATCAGATTGATAATTAATCGCTGCATATTGAACCCAAGCTTCAATATCTGGGCCATACTTGCCGGATGCACTTGGACGTGAAGCGCCTCGGTATTCATTTTTAAGTCTGAGTGTTAATGTGTGATCCATCTCATCGGCTACTAGATATGGATTAACACTGTTGATCTCGCTATACACTCCAGCGATACCTGGTGATTCCTTAATCTGCTTGATTTCTTTTTTGGTTAATTTTGATTTAAAAGCGCCTTCTACTCCATTTTTAACAGGCTGTTCAGCCTTTTCTAGCACAGCCGTTTCTTGTGCTAATACCTGACTTGTGGCGCAGGAAAATGCTAAAGCTAATATCACAGAAGGATAATTAACTTTTATGATATTGAATTTTATCTTATTTAATTCTATCATTACTTCCGATCCTTGATTATTTCGTTTATGTCATAAATTATTAAGGTGTCAGCTTGGTAGCTATTGCCGTAGCTACCAAGCATTTTGACTTTTCTAAAACAATTAATTGTTTAAATGTAAATATCAACTACCTGAAATTAAATTTCAGCTTTACTTCTCCATTTTACTTATGGGTTAATTTTCAACTTACGAGTTGTTAGTCTTTTTATTGGCTTCAATTATTTTGTCGTACATCTCAGCGTCAAGCACCCAAAGCGTCTTGTAGAGGAAAAACACGATGATGAATGCAATCACTGGGAAACCAAAGACTAAGAACTGCAAACCTTGTAAGGTTGACTCTGTTTGCATCGTAATGTCTGGGTTGTAACCAATGAACCCCACGCCAAGGGCTGCAATAAAACCTGCACCGGCCCCCCCTATTTTTCTCATTAGAGAATAAGATGCGTAGATGATCCCTTCTTGACGATTACCTGTAAGGTATTGATTGTAATCGATACAGTCGGATACTTGTCCCCAACACGCAGCCATCGGGATCATGATGCCGAATATCATTATTGAATAGAAAAATAGGAATAGATAAACGTTAGATACAAGAAAAAATGCCACTGTACAGGAAATCACTGCGACGATTGCACTGTTCATCATCAGTTTCTTAGTGCCAAGTTTAGCCACCATTTTAGGGAGTAAAGGCGCCATCATGACGATCATGATGAGATCGATAATGCCAGTGACACTCATCACCCATAGCGCGTTAGATAGGTTGTTTTTGATATAAAACATCAACACTGAAGAAGTGACAAACATCGCAAGTAAGATAAAGAATGAAGCTAAAGACACACATAATAGTGGCTTATTTTTAGGGATCGCTTTCATCGCTTGCCAAGACGACACCTGCGCAACTGAATTGGTACTCTTAATGTTTTCCTTGATACTGATATAACAGAAGAGATGACCAAATATGCCTATAGAAGCCAGCCCTACCATGGCCATTAAATAGCCTGTTTGTATATCATCTGCATACAAGGCTAAAACGGCGGGTACTATCATTTTACACAAGACCATGCCAACACATCCGCCTAAGGAGCGAAATGCCGATAGTGAGGCGCGTTCTTCTGGATCTTGTGTCATCACCGATGCCACAGAGCCAAATGGAATATTAACGAATGTATACGACATACCCCAGACAATGTAGGTCAGATAGGCCCAAGCTAGCGTCTGTCCGTCTGATAATCCTTCCGGTGACCAAAACATGAGCACCGAGGCAATTAAAAGTATCCAACACCCTTTAAAGATAAAAGGTTTAAATTTATCTCCAGCCCCTTTATGCTTAGCGAAGAGTTTATCTGCATAGGCGCCCATCATAGGGTCATTGATGCCGTCCCATATACGTGCGATTAAAAAAAGTGTACCTGCGGCTGCTGCTGTGAGGCCTAACACATCAACATAGTAAATTAACAAAAAACTAGCTGACATACCAAAGCTGGTCATGTTAGCCATGTCTCCTGCTGCGTATCCGATCTTATTCCGTAGTGTTAAAGTTTTCATTATTTCTCTCTCTCTCTCTTTAGTAGGCTTTATCAGTACTCGTAAATCTGGTGTGTTAAATAACTATTTATTAAACAGTGCTTTTTTTATACCGAGTGCCAGCCCCCCCCCTAATTTCTGCAAGACATTTTAATCTTCCAATGCAGGAGTCCCCAGGGTTGGTTTGTTGATGCAGGTCATCGATCATTTGATGACCTTGATCAGGTCTCAGTGGTATTAAACGTGATCTAGCACTTGATAGGCGCTTCTGTTTTTGAGTTGAATTGTATTTAAGTGATTGATAAATAATCGAGTTTTTATATGCATGAGCTACTTCATGGAAACTCAATGAGTTATCTTCACGCTGAGTCGAGCGTAGGTGGGTAAAGTCGATAGGATCGCCATGTTGATTGATGATCTTGACGAGATTATTCTCATCACATACACCGTATGATCCGGTGCACATAGTGATTCCATTTGCCATGCTTGGTACGGCTTTAGTTAACCAATCAATGTCTTCTATGGTAGAAACAACACGAGGTAATCCAAGAATTGGATGCGCTGGATCGCCTGGGTGTATAGCAAGTTTTAACCCATATTGTTCACATACAGGCACTATCTCATGCAGAAATGCTGGCAGATTTTCTGGCAATACATCTTTGTTGATATTTTGGTCGCTATGCAGCTGAGCTTGGAACTCTGTTAAGGGATGACCTTCTTTCGCGCTGGGTAAAGCCACTATGATATTGACAGTCAGTAGATCAATTTGTTGCTCTGACATATTGTTAAAGTAGTTGGCAGCATCCTGCTTATCATTGCGACTGTCATCATCTTCAGCACTGGGGCATTTTAAGATGCACAACTCAAATGCAGGGAATGCAACTTGGTCGAATCGAAACGACGTCGAACCCTCAGCGATCTCAGATTCAATATCAGTAGATGTCCAATCTAGGACCACCATGAGGTTATAACAGACTGTGTCGATGCCACATGTTGTTAAATTGATAATGCTTTGTTTATAGTTCTCTATCCATTTGGCATAATTTCTTGAGCACATCTTGATTTCTTCATGTACAGGTATACTTTCGACGACCGACCCGTTCATGCCCATGCGTTCAATCGTTTTTTTACGGTCTAGGATATCTTCTATTTGCCAAACTTGGCCGTTTTTTACATGGTGCAGTGCTGTGACTATATCTGTCGCACCTGCCTGTTTGATATCGGAAAGACTCACGGGATCTGAATCTCCATACCATTTCCAAGTTTGCCCCATAGTAACCTCTCAATTCAAATTCATGGCTACTGATAAGGGTAGAATTCCCTATCAATATATTAGATCCTAGAGTCAACAAGCATCTGCTGTATACAAAATAACCAAATTGGTAGACCAAAGTCAATAATTATTTTATATTGGTTTACCAAAATATGATCTGGTACACATAGTGATTCCATTTTTCATATTTGCTACGGCTTTAGTTAACCAATTAATATTTTATAGGCGAGAAATGATACGAGGTAATACAAGAATTGAGTATGTTGGAACGACGGGGTTTACAGCAAGTTTGAATCAATGTTTTTAATACACAGAGACTTTCTTACGTAGCAATGCTACCTGAATGTCGCGCCATACATTTTTGTGGATATATTGATAGCGACCCAGCTAAGCTCATTTTAGATAAGTTCTCGAGCGCATCTTGGTTTCTTCATGCACTGGTATGCTTTTGACGACCGACCCGTTGATGCTTATGCGTTAGATTGTTTGTTCACTGTCTAGTCTCTGTTCTACTTGCCAAATTTGACCGTTCTTTACAGGGTGCAGTGCTCCGACGATACTCGTCGCACCTGCCTTTTTGAGGCCGGAAAGACTTACGGAATTTGAGTCTCTATAGCATCTTCAAGTTTTCTCATAGTAAGCTATCAATTTAAATTTATGTCATTGCTAAGGGCTGAATATCTTATCAATATGCTAGAGACTAGTGTAAATGATCAATTTAGAGCAAACAAAATAAGTAAATTGGTTGACCAGGCTAGGTGTTCTTTAATATTGGTGTACCGGAATGCGATCCGATACGCATACTGATTCCATTTTCCATAATACAGTAAAAAAATAGGCGAGTTTTATCTCCTGTTTATCTGGGTAGGGGCGTAATTAATGATAGAGGGGATGATCACGTTATTATTTGGATTTTGCATGAATTACCTAACGCCATTATAACGCCATTATATGGTTAGGTAACTTATGCTTTTTTGTGGGGATTCTTTAGCTTCAAAGTATTATGTTTATTCTCATGGCAGCTGTATCGTTCTAATATCAAAGGAATTAATTAAGTGGTCAAGTATTACGCAGGAAAAATTATCACTAACAAGGCGTGAGTTGCAGGAAAAATTATCACTAACAAGGCGTGAGTTGCAGGAGATAGTTATCCTCACTTCAAGACTCACAACGCAGTTAAGGTTGATTTAAACGAGCGAGGGTGATCACCTTTTTAGTTCCTTTGCTATTATTCTCACTTCAAGACTCACAACGTAGGTAGGGTTAATTTTAACAACTAAGGCTGATCACCTTTTTAGATCTTTTGGTATAAGTAGTCACTCCATATGCACAATGGCATTTAGTATGTGTATTGAACAGAGGAGCTAAAAGGTATATCGCTTTAACGTTTATGTTAGCGCACGGTTGAATAATTCAACAAACATACCATAAACTCTCAGTGCCAACTGAGGATCGTAAAATTCACCTCCATCGCGCATAAACGCATGGGAAGCATTAAATTCATGCCATGCAAAAACATTTCCTGATGTGATTAAGTTTTGGTGTATTTTCATGCGCCCTTCATCGGGAATATGTGGGTCTTGTTTTCCCCAAATCATCAGTAGCTCAGTGGTAATATCCTTGGTGCGAGTGAGAGAGTCATTGCCTTCATTACAGGGTAAATTGCCAGAGTGAATGTCGGTGGCGTATAAACAAGCGGTGGCTAAAATATTTTCGTTTAAAGCTGCTCTATAAGCAAGGTGACCACCGATACATACGCCCATACTGCCAATGCGATGGGTACAATAATCTTGTTGCTGAATAAAATAGACTAAAGCTTGGGTGTCGCTGTCATGGTGTTCCAATGGTTTAGTACTTTTGTCTTGGTTACCTTTAACTTTGCCGGCATCATCGTAATTTAATGCCGTGCCTATTGGGTTTAATTCATGAAAAACTTCAGGTACGAATACAACAAAACCATGGCCTGCCATTAACGCCGCTGTTCTTGCTATAGGGGCTGTATGTTGAAATATCTCTGAGTAAAATATAATGCTGGGAAATCTTCCCTGTGCTTTTGGGCGGTAAATATAAGTGCGCATACTGCCCGTAGGTGTATCAATATCATGGCTGTGTTGTTGAATGATCATAATTGCTAAAGTGTCCTAGTGCTTGCTACGAAAGGAGAAGTTCTTATTCTTGTGTTAGTTTACTCGTACAGTTACAAGAATAAAAGTATTGAAAGCAGTTTCAACTTTACTGATCACAGTTGATGAAACAAAGAAAATATCAATCATTTTTTTGATGATACTTTGCTTATGGTACTGAGCTAAATACAATCATTAACGATAATTTTGAGAGGTTTTACACTGTAAGTTGAAGTACATTAAGTATAGTAGGTGTTTTTTTAGCGTTTACAATTAATTATCTATGATAGATTTATCTCCTTTATGGTTTATTGTTCATTACCCGTCAGGAACAAGTCATTCTTTCGCACCTGCCATCATTTTTTGAGGCTAAAAGATAAAATATAATGACTTAACTTGAATTAAATATAAGCTTTCTTTCCTTTTTGTCTATTTTATAAACAGATAATCATTCATTTTCGTAAAAAAGTGCTGATAAACCCCGCTATTTACTTTCTTTTCTTGATGAAATATATGAGGGTTGCTAAAATAACCTATCATATTATTTTTAGCTCTGTTGGATGAAATTCATGTTTAAAAT
>JBAHZW010000093.1:0-53339 GCA_037132835.1 Colwellia sp.
TGTCCGAAAGATTCGGCTAAAAGCGTTTTTTTCATTGTTGAGTCGTGTTTGCGTAGAATGACTAGGCTACACGCGACTCGCCGCGAATAAAACGCTTTTAGCTCGAACAAAATTTAACCGCGAAAGATCAACAACCCCTAATAAGTGTAGTGAAATATTGCAAATATAGTTAGCATGCTATCTTCTACCGTTACCAGCCTCAAAGTTCACTTGTATAAAAATAATAAAATCAGTATAAGGTTAAGTATTTTATAGCGAAAAATTGTGGAAATTACATAAATAAATCTTCACAACAATTGGCAGCCTTAGCCCAAAAATCAATCATAAATTTCTCTATAGTGGTGAAATTTATACGATTAAAAAGGAGGTGCTCGAGGGCGTAAATATTGAAACGTATTATTCAATAAATTGAAGTTTTTATTGCTTGGGTCTTTATATAAATTGGTAAGTTGAGGAAAACGATCGTTTTTATCAACGTTGGTCATTGATGAATTAAAATCAGGTTTTGAATCTAATTCAATATCAATGAGTTCATCAAAGTACAATTGAGGTGAACTATTGGTATTTATTTCATCTGCAACACTAAAACCCAACTCACTATATGAGTTGGTTATAAAAAAGATACATATTGCAAAAATAAATCTATACACAAGGTTATCCAAAAAAACGAATACATATATTTGTATAGATGTAAAAAATTATTTTTTCAACACAGTGAATGTAATTTTTTCTTTTCTTTTCTTTTGAAAAGATTGCTACGCCAGTGAGTATATTCTTAAGTTTGTCTTTTTTCTAATCGTTTTATCATCTTATAATAACTTTCCTTATTATCGATTAAAACTTCATGTTATATTAGGATGATAGATCTAGCTGAAGAAAATTCAGCTACAATCCAATCGATTAGGAAATGTGTTGATAGCCGACTCATTAGCACCTGCTTCCGTCATAGGTGTGTATTTTACTAGAATCATAAAACTAATAATAATTCAGCCACCATTGATTAGAATTATCATGGGCGGCATAGTTAATTGCTAAAATTAAAGGCTAATTTTTTAAGAGCTATCGCACATTGCCAAACTATATTCGTAAACTACGGCCGAACTTATGCTGATTAATATTTCCTTTTTAAATAATATTGAAAAATGTTTTATCTTTAAAAATAAAACAAAGAGATCTTTTAATGATTTAGTATTAAAAGATATGCCACTCAATGACTTAGTTAATTATACGTCAATTATTCAAACGGATGATTCAGAGCAATATTTCATTAAAATCTCTCGCTCTAAACACGGTAAGAGAAGCTTATGGCGATTTATATTCAGAGATATAATTTCTGAAAGACTTTTATTTACTGTTAGGTCGTTAGTGGAATATAGAGGCTCTAAAACGCTCGATAAAATAGGCATTAAAACGCCAAAAGTTTATGCGGCGGGTTTTTTTTTAACAAACATGAAAAGTTATACGGGTATCATCATATACAAAAAAATGGAAAACCTTATTTCAGCTCAAGAGATTTTATTAACCAGTACATCCATTGAGAAAAAAAAGACACTATTGGAAAATATTAGACTCGATTATAAGAAGATGGCCAAACATAAACTTCATTTCAAAGATCTTCATATGAGTAATATTCTGGTAAACCCTAAAACAAATGATATTTATTGGGTTGATGTAGGCTTGAGCAGGATATTTTAATTGCATTAGAATACAAGACTATGTATTAACCCTTTATCATCCCCTTAGAATAAAACGTAAAGCTCTCAGAGAATATTACTCTGTCAGCCATCCTAACGTGGTTATATTTTATCGAAAAAATAGACTTGTTTTACTCTCTTGAATCCAATACGTATTAAGTTTGGTATTACGTTATGCTTTTAGATCTATTAAAGCCCTATCCCGCGCTAAAACTCATAAAAAAGCCTCGACAGGCGAGGCTTATATTAACGCTGTTTTTCTTACTGATAGCACTTATCGATAGGAATAAGGGCCAGTCCATTGATAAACTTTATCATTGATTGATAGTTTATGCTTAGCAGAACTTGATGAATCTTTATTCGCTAAAATGAATAATTGTTCATTGCCTTTTACATCGGTAATGCTAACCGCAGTGTAGTTATCGTCGTCATGAACCAAGGCTAGATCCGCAATGTTGCTATTTGAATTGAGCGAGGCCTCAGATACGGGACTATAACTGCCATGTGGTTCAATAACAGACACAAACGTTGTGTTGTCACTATCACTTCGACGGATCATAAAACCCGCATCGCGGCGTAAGTTAAATTCAGGATCATTCGCACCTATACGGGTAAGTAATATTTCATCTGACTTATCTGTTACTGAGGTAAGAGTGTAGTACTTACCGTTGCCTAGCCATGAAAACTTAGTGTTGTTAGCTGCCGCTTTGCCCTTGCCCTCTAAATATAAATGTTGGTAACCGTTCTTGTTACCTAATGGACTTAAGCTAGTTGGCGAGTCGTATTTGAAATTTCCGTTAATCACCTGACCCATATAATAGAAAGGGAAGTCATATTCATTTTTAGTGTCAGATTTTACTTTCATAATGTCTAACAAAAAGGCTTTTTCAAAGTGTTCATCTTTAATCAATGCCATAGTACGGTGCATTTGTGTACCAGGGTAAGCATTAACTTCTGTAGCGCTCACGACTTGAATATTTTCTTTAGAAGCATCAAAGAAATATAAATCTGAGTGTTTGTCGCTCGCGATTTTATATTTTCCTTTAAAGTGCATTGCACCGTTTTGAGAAAGGGTGTTATGCGCAATGGTTGTTTTGGCCCAAGTTTTACTCTCTGGTAAGTAGTTACCGCCCCCTTTTTGTCCAATGTTAACAAAACGGGCAAGACCGTAATCTTGAATGATTTCATCACCTCTTTCATATAATGAATAAGACAACTTGTCATAATGACCGTGACTTAACCCTTGTGCCGCATATTTAAATACCAAGGTTAAATCTTCATTGCCATAACGAAGTATGCCAACACCCCCTTGTTTGCCATTAATACCGTCGGTTAAGTTAATCGATTTTTTGGTAAATGGTTGCGCTTTGCCATCACGGATGCCGATGGCAACATCTAGCCCTGATTCATCCAATAACACCTGATTCTGTTTTTCGGCAATGCTAAGTAATTTAGGGTTTTTGTCGCCGTAATGATAAGCAATGTTCACGGCGGTCACTAATGACGCTGTGTAATAGGACATGCCTTTTTGGCCATCATTTAAGGGGAAAAATTCACCATCGGCATCAGATAAATTAAGCAGTGCATTCACACCTTTCAGTAAAACATTATCTTTATGCTGTAGTACTTTTAAATCAGGTCTCGCATTTTCCATTCCCAAGGCAAAAATTAAAAAAGGATACATAGCATAACGTTGATAATATGGACCTTCGGTGTAATAACCATCGGGTGAAAACGGTTCGTCAAGGTTAGCAAAGAAGCCTTTCTTTTGCCCGGCCACTTTGATGATTCCGCCATCGTTGTCATAACCACCTAAGGGTAAACCATCCTCTTCTATGCCGTATAATGCTCTTTGAATGAGCTCTTCATCGTCCATCACTAAACCAATCATACCAACAGCGGCATTACCCCAAGTACTATGGTTATGTACGCGATTATAAAATTTAGGATTTTCTAAAGAGATATAATCAGCAAAAGGACGGAATAAGTTTGTCTCTAATTTAGTGCGTTCTTCTTCGGACAGAAAGTTATAAATGGTATCGTAGGCTTGGCTCATGTAAACCAACCAATTACTGTCGTTAAGACATTGCCAAAACAGTTTACCAGGTGCATAAGATCTTTCTTGGGGATGAATGGGGAGATTCTTATACATCGCTTCATATTGAAAAAGCATATCGCGCACGTATATGGCGTATTTTTCGTCCTCTAATATCTGATAAAGCACACCCGCTTTTTGCGCATTGTAAAAGTTTTGTTTATGCCTATAGTGAGTATAACCACCTGAAAAGTCTTTTGGTATAGGGGTATCAATACCTGAGGCTATTTCAGCATCAACCTTTTCTTTAACTTTTGCTAAAGTTGCGTCGAATAAGGGGGCTTTACCCAAATTGGCTCTGATTTTTTCAACTCCAACCTTCGTTAGGATCAGGTTGGGATGTTCCTTTGCTTTTATAGCTAGCGATGTTACCAGTGCAGTAACCATCAGTATTAGGATAGGAATTTTTTTAATGTACATGTTTATGTGTTCCTTAGTTATTTTATTACGCGCAATGTTCGAAACAGATGAAAATGAGATGACCCTGTATTGAATCGATGCCGCTACGTTAAAAAGTGCTGTGGAGCACGAAAGGGCATAGAAGGGACAAGCTAAAACTGTAATTAATAATACCGTGCTTTATTGATTTAGTCATATCATTTAAAAAAGCACAGCGCCGTTTTATTATCTGAATTTAGATGTGTATAAAAGGTAGAAAAATATTTACATCTCATTTTTGAGCTTTGTCATTATGGTAAAGTTTTGACTAAGCGTTTTGTATTCATTACATGTAAAGCAATGTAAAACAAACGCATGCTGCTTGTAAACGGCTGGTTTACTTTTTATGTGTATTCGCATTGTAGATCAGGTTTTAGCTCGCCGATTCGAATTTTTAGGTGAATTAAACATACCAGTAAATCATTAAAAAGCGTCAGCTTGCATCGCCTAATACAAAAAGGTGTCAAATAGCGTGGGTGTAAGGAAGTGCTTTTTAT
Source organism: Colwellia sp. (assembly GCA_037132835.1). GTDB lineage: Bacteria > Pseudomonadota > Gammaproteobacteria > Enterobacterales > Alteromonadaceae > Colwellia. The sequence continues at coordinate 4,725 of JBAHZW010000093.1, forward strand.
CATGCCTCTATTTAATGCATTAACATGATATTCAGCTATGCTCCTCAATGGGGCTTTTAGCGCGATAGTAAATATGTTTATTTTGTCCGCTTTGTAGCTCAATGTGATCATTAAGCCAAATAAATCTATGGGTATTTTAAAGGCGAACTATCTAAATACATCCTCTTGCCAGTTTTCGCCTAGCTTACTTTCAATATATTCTCTTATCATCTGTCGGACTTTTTGAGAGGCATTTACATCATCCAAAGCACATAGCTTTTCAAAGGTTGCTTTTTTTTTTGGATCTATAAGTACCGTAAGTCTGGCTGTTCTTTTTTCCATATCAGTACCTTTTCGATTGTATGTTAATTAAATTATAATTGTATTATATTTTGATTGGAATATAATTGCAATGTGGTTGGGTTCTATATGAAATATTCAACATAAACAATGATTCTTAATTAATGAAATACCAACTTTAGCAAAACAAAGCTAGCAGCTTTGAAAACAACTTATCTATAAAAGTCAAAGCATTTAAATTTTAAAACTAAGAGAGGTTATTTTGAAAAAAATATTAATAACGTTACTTTTATCTTGTATTGGAGTTAGCCCTGCTTGGGCAGCTGAATCTGCTGCGGGTCATTTAAATATGACTTCTTCCACGTTAGGACTTGCCGCTTTGGCCATTTTTGTTATTGGTTATGGCCTAGTTATAGCGGAAGAGTTTATACACCTTAGAAAATCAAAACCCGTTATTCTCGCTGCTGGCATCATTTGGATTCTGGTTGCTCTGCTTGCTAAAAGTGTAGATCATGGGACTGAGCTTGTTGAACACGCTTTGAATCATAATTTATTAGAATACTCAGCGTTATTGCTTTTCTTACTCACCGCAATGATTTATGTCAACGCGATGACTGAGCGTAATGTTTTTGAAGCGTTAAGGGCTTGGTTAGTAAAACAAGGGTACAGTTACCGTAAGTTATTTTGGATCACTGGTTTTTTAGCTTTTTTTATCTCTCCAATAGCAGATAATTTAACGACCGCATTATTAATGGGGGCTGTTGTATTGGCTGTTGGCTCTGATAAGCCAAAATTTGTATCAATAGCATTTATTAATATAGTCGTTGCTGCTAATGCAGGTGGTGCATTTAGCCCCTTTGGTGATATAACAACGCTAATGGTTTGGCAATCAGGTAATGTAGCGTTTTTTGGTTTCTTTGCTCTGTTTATTCCATCATTAGTTAATTTCCTTATACCCGCCTTTATTATGAGCTTAGCCGTTCCACAGGAAACACCAAAATCAATAGGTGAACCTGTTGCTTTGAAAAAAGGCTCTTTGTTGATCTGCTTACTTTTCCTTTGCACAATTGTTACGGCTGTCTCCTTTGAGCAATTTTTACATTTACCGCCATTTTTGGGTATGATGACAGGCCTGTCTTATCTATTCTTTTTCTCTTATTATTTAAAAATGTCAGAAAGAAAATCAGAAGATAATACGACTGAATTCAATATTTTTTCCAACGTTGCTAAAGCCGAATGGGATACCTTATTATTCTTTTTTGGTGTTATTTTTTGTGTTGGTGGTCTAGGTACTATTGGATATTTGGCAAATGTATCCCATCTACTTTATGATGGATTGGGCGCAACAAATGCCAACATTATCGCCGGGCTTCTTTCTGCCGTCATTGATAATATCCCCGTAATGTTTGCCATATTAACGATGAACCCAGAGATGGATACGTATCAATGGTTATTGGTCACCTTGACAGCAGGTGTCGGCGGTAGTTTACTCTCAGTTGGATCCGCTGCTGGTGTGGCATTGATGGGACAATCAAAAGGTATGTATAGCTTTTTTAGCCATATGAAATGGAGTTGGGCAATTGCTTTGGGTTATACCGCGAGTATATATGCTCATTATTTAATTAATGGCTAGAGCGTAATCGTTTTAACTCGTTTAATTCACTGAGTTTAAAACCGTTAAAAATGACCTGTTTAGGGTTAAATCTTTACTTTCTTGAATTTAGCTTTATCGTTTGTGATAAAGCTTTGGACTATCTTAAAACTCGGTCGCTTGCGGCCGATTATTTTATCAGGTTTAACTTAGGTTTTAATTTTCAAATCAATTAAACATACCAGTAAATCATTAAAAAGTGACAGCTTGCACCGCCTAATACAAAAAGGTGCCAAATGGCGTGGGTGTAAGGGACTGTTTTTTTTACGTAAAAAAACACGCCAAGACAATAAATGAGCCCACCTAAAGCGAGTAAGCTTACCGCTTGCTCCGGCAGTGCTTTATATAGCTCACCTAAAATACCCAATGAAACAAAGCCCATGCCGAGGTAACTCGCTAAGGATATTTTTTTGTATTTATTACCAAATTTTATTTTAAAAACAATACCGATAAGGGCAAATAGCCAAATAAAGGCCAATAAGGTATAGCCTAATGTACCTGCTAAAGTGATAGCGAGTAAGGGGGTGTAAGTTCCAGCGATAAGCAAATATATTGCGCAATGATCGAGCAGTTTAAATAATGCCTTAGCACGTTTGTTGGTTAGGCTATGGTATAGCGCTGAAGCCAAGAAAAGTAAAATTCCACTGCTAGAAAAAATGATGAAACTGGTGATGCGAGCCATGTCATTATGGCTATTTTTTAGTAATAAATACAGTGCGATAAAGCTAAGTATCACGCCAAACCCATGACTTATTGCGTTGAGGTATTCTTCTCGCTGACTATAAGGGAAAGTTGGAGTTATCGATGGAGAAAGGTGTTTATTGATTGGCATGGTTAGCTTTCTTAAAACAGTTCGGTGTACAAGTGTACGCTGAGTTTTAAGGCAAAGCAAAGTAATAGTTAATTTGAGGCTTAAGTATTAAGGCTAAAGTACGTTAACCTTAACCTTAACGTTGGTGAGTGAGAGCATTTTATAAATTAAAGGGCTAACTCAATCACTATCTCTTTTAACTCATCTTTAGAAATAGAGTTACTGTGGTCTTTATCAAAGCGGTTAAAAATGGTTTCGCACATACGGATGCCTTTGTCTTGTAATAAAACGTCAATCAGTTCAACAAATTCAGTACGGCTAATAACACCATCTTTATCTTCATCAAATACTTCAAATAATTCATCTACCCACTGATTTAAGTCCATATGCCTATCATCCTATAATTTTAAATATATATAACTAAACAATATCGCTTATTTAAGCGTTTGGGAATGGCTATTTAATGTTTTTATTTTATATTGTCGTAAGATATTGAATTAAATGAATAAACTTGCGTTATTGGTCGGTAATGCAATAAGCACTTTAGCGTGTTAAACTCATTAAAAATTTAGCGATGAAGGGTAGGACTCATTAAGTGACGTGCTTTAATTTATTTTGCTGTTTTTTGCTTGATAATAGCTCTATTAAGGGAAGGTAGTATGAAACGACTATGGAAGAAAATTATTACGCTGGCTTTGTTGTTGACGAGTACCACAGCGTTAGCGAGTGATAATCAGTTAATCATAGAAAATTGCCATTTAGGCGAAATACGTGCACAAGTAAAGTGTGGCAAGCTTGACGTACCCGAAAACTATCTAAAGCCTGATGGAGAGCAAATATCGATTAATTTCGCGGTATTGCCTGCCATTGATAACAGTGAATACAAGACGCCGTTAATGTTTTTAGCTGGCGGGCCAGGACAGGCCGCGGTTGAACTGGCCACGGCGCTCAATCGCATTTTTAAAGAGGTCCGAAAAACGCGGGATATTATTCTCATAGACCAACGAGGAACGGGGGAGAGTAGTGCGCTATCGTGTGACTTTGAAACCGTAGGCAATGTTTATAACTCGTTATCTGACGCATTAAAGCCAAAAGAGATCAAAGCGTGTGTGGCAGCGTTTACGGGTGATGTTACGCAATATAATACTGAAAATGCGATTAGAGACTTTGATGCTATTCGCGCAGCGTTAGGTCATAAAAAGATAAATATATACGGTGGCTCTTATGGTACACGCGCTGGTTTAGTGTTTATGCGCATGTTTCCTGAATCGCTTGACAGTGTGGTACTAGACAGCGTTGGTCCAATTGAAGTGCCTATTGGACTGTTTGGTCAAAGTGGTGCTCGTTCTTTTAACTTATTGATTGAGAACTGTAGAAATAATGACTCTTGTCACCAAGCCTTTCCTAATGTAGCGAATGAGTTTCAAGCGGTGAAAGCGCGGTTGGCTAAAGCGCCTATTAGCCTTGATATATTACATCCACGTTTAGGCACACCGACTACACTCGTATTGGATGAAGCTAAGTTTACGGGTAACTTACGTTTTCAGCTTTACGGTATGCAAGGGCGGTCAATGGTGCCCTTGGTTATTCATCAAGCTTTTTTAGGGAACTACCAACCCCTCATTGGTTTAATGACACAAACGGAAGATGAGGAGTTAGTGTATACCGGATTACTGTTTAACATAGTCTGTAATGAAGACATGCCAAGGGTGTCATTAGCCGATAAAGCCGCAGATGCTCATAATAATTTTGATGGCAACAACAGTCATCAAGCTTGGGCGTTGGTTTGTCCCTTCTTTGCTCAATACCGTCCCAGTGAAAATTTTTACCAAGCGGTTACCGCCGATATACCGACCTTGATTTTATCGGGTAAATTAGACCCTGTAACACCGCCAAGTAATGGTGAAATCACCGCAAAATCTTTACCCAATAGCCACCATATTATCATCGACAATGCATCGCACACGGTGGCAATGAGTACTTGTGCTAATGAAATTATTAATGAATTTTTAACGACAAAATCGCCCAAAAAACTCGATGAGTCTTGTTTAAAAGATATTCCCAAGGAAACCTTTATGACCAGTGTTAACGGCATTCAATAGGAAATAATTATGATTGAAGTAAATAACTTACATAAAAGCTTTATTGATAAGAAAAACACCGTTAAAGCCCTTGATGGATTATCATTTACCGCTAAAGATGGCGAAATTACTGGAATTTTAGGTCCTAATGGTGCAGGAAAAACCACCTGTTTACGCACCCTCTATGGTTTGCTTTCTGCCGATCAAGGTTATGCCATGATTGATGGTATTAGTGTTACTGAAAATCCACTTGCCGCTCGGTCTCGATTGGGCATATTTCCCGATAAGTTTGGCTTGTATGAACGCCTAACCGCCTATGAGCAAATTGATTACTTTGCCAGTTTACATGGCCTGTCTGGTCAAACTAAAAAAACGGCTATTGCGCAAGTGATCCAAGATTTAGACTTGAGTGAACTGGCACAGCGTAAGACACTTGGTTTTTCTCAAGGACAACGCATGAAAGTGACCTTGGCTCAATCGATGGTACACCAACCACAAAATTTTGTCCTTGATGAACCGACCCGTGGTCTCGATGTCATGAGTACACGTATTTTACGACAGCATTTAGCTAAGTTTAAAGCCAAGGGGCATTGCATTTTATTTTCATCACACGTAATGCAAGAGGTTGCGGCATTGTGTGATCGGGTGATTATTATTGCCCATGGCAAGCTAGCGGCACAAGGTACACCGCAAGAGTTATGTGATTTAGCGGGTGAAAGTCAATTAGAAGACGCGTTTGTTAAATTGATTGGCTCAGATGAAGGGGTAGCTGCGTGATTACTTTCAATGTTAACTCGAATATGAATTTACACTTTATTCAGTTAAAAGCCCTGATCTTAAAAGAATACAAAGAAGCCTTTCGTGATAAGCGTGCCTTGATGGTCGCCTTAATGATGGCTTTCTTAGCACCCGTCATGATTGTGTTAATGTCAAAAATAATGATTGAAAAGTTGGTTGATAAGCCACCAGTCTATATTCAATTTACTGGCGCTGAATATGCGCCCAAGTTAATAAAGCATCTTGCAGATAATAACTTATTAAACTTTGCTGACGTACCAGATAATGAAAAAGCCAATTGGCAACAGCGTAACATTACCATTGATATCCCTAAAAATTATGCGAAAGATATGGCGGCAGGTAAACCAATTACATTGCATTTACAAGCCGATTTTACTGATAAAGCCGTTAGTCCACCCGTCAGGCGAATTCATAATGCCGTCAGGGGCTTTTCTTTATCTATTGGTTATAAACGCTTATTACTGCGTGGCGTTGATATTCGCCTACTCAATCCGGTGAAGCTCGTTGAGCAAGACACGGCAAAACCAGATGCAACTTTCATTATGATTTCAATGATGCTTGGCATTTATCTGATGTTGGTCGCCTTTATGTCAGGTTTATCGGTGGCGATTGATTCCAGTGCGGGTGAACGTGAGCGCAATGTCCTTGAAATGTTACTTTGCCAGCCGGTAAGTACGTTAAAGATAGTGCTAGCTAAGTTAATTGCTGCGTCAACCATCTCGATTATAGGTGTGGTGTTAGTGCTAGGGTTGACATCATTGTCGGTTGGTTTTGTTGATTTAACGAAAGTTGGCGCCACCTTTAGTTTAGATATAGCAACGGCGGCAATATTATTGTTACTCTTATTACCCGTGTGTTTTTTTGCTTCTGCATGTCAATTATTTGTAGCTTTTCAAACAAAAAGCTTTAAAGAAGCCCAATCTACAGTCGGCTTGCTTATTGGTATTCCTGCCTTTATTCCCTTTGTTATTTCGATGATGGATGACCGTCCCTATTGGCTAAACTGGCTGCCTATTGCGGGTCAATCAATGGTCATTGAGAATATATTTAAGGGCCTTGACGTTAATTGGTTGGTGTTTTTCGCCACAAGTACCGTGACTATTGCAATAACTGTTGTCTTAGTGCTGGCGTTAGCTAAAAAGTTAAAATCAGAAAAAGTGGTCATGGCATTAAGTTAACTTACTGCGATGCTATTTTACTCATGTCCCCATGAAAAATTTTCACTTTACACGGCGTGACGGATTATTATTTCAAATAATTACTTTATTCTGGTTTATATTCGGCGTAGTGGCTGGTTTCCCTATTTATAGCTTGTTTTTTACTTAAATGATTATTTATAGAGGTCTTTAGCGCATTGATGCTTAACCTTTTATGCTATAAATCAGTATTAAATACACTAAATCGAGTCTGCTTTATCGTGTACATGCAGATAAAAATCAGGCAAAATAGCGCCATAAATTTTTGTCTGTCTAAGTTACCCACTGTAAATTCATAAAATTACAGCGGGATTTAGGCGCAGTTTGCAGCCTTGGGCTGAAATACTTAAGGAATAAAACATGTTTACTCGTGATATGAATATTGCTGATTTTGATGCAGAGCTATATGAAGCCATGACTAACGAAGTGACTCGTCAAGAAGAGCACATCGAATTAATCGCTTCTGAAAACTACTGTAGCCCTCGTGTTCTTGAAGCACAGGGCTCTCAGCTTACTAATAAATATGCAGAAGGTTACCCAGGTAAACGCTATTACGGTGGCTGTGAGTATGTTGATATTGCTGAGCAATTAGCGATTGACCGTGCAAAAGAACTCTTCGGTGCTACTTATGCAAACGTGCAGCCCCATGCAGGTTCACAAGCCAATGCGGCTGTTTTTCAAGCGTTAGTTAAGCCCGGTGGTAAAGTATTAGGCATGAGCCTTGCTCATGGTGGTCATTTAACTCATGGCGCTAGCGTTAGCTTCTCAGGTAAATCATACGAAGCCATTCAGTACGGTTTACACCCTGAAACAGGCGATATTGATTACGCTGAACTAGAGCGTTTAGCACAAGAACATAAACCAGAAATGATCATTGGTGGTTTTTCTGCGTTTTCAGGTATTGTTGATTGGGCACGTATGCGTAAAATTGCAGACGCTGTTGGTGCATACTTTTTCGTCGATATGGCGCACGTTGCTGGTTTAGTTGCTGCGGGTCTTTACCCTAACCCAGTACCACATGCTCACGTAGTGACTACAACAACACATAAAACATTAGCTGGCCCTCGTGGTGGTTTAATTGTTTCTGCTTGTGATGACGAAGCCATTTATAAAAAATTAAACAGTGCTGTTTTCCCTGGTGGTCAAGGTGGCCCATTAATGCATGTTATTGCTGCAAAAGCGGTAGCCTTTAAAGAAGCCTTATTACCAGAATTTAAAGTGTATCAGCAAGCCGTGTTAGATAATGCGAAAAAAATGGTTGAAGTCTTGCAAGAGCGTGGTTACAAAGTTGTCTCTAACGGCACAGACAACCACTTGTTGTTACTTGATTTAATCGATAAAGACATTACGGGTAAGGATGCCGATGCTGCACTAGGTAAAGCACACATCACAGTAAACAAAAACGCGGTACCAAACGACCCTCGTTCTCCGTTTGTAACCAGTGGTTTACGTTTAGGTACTCCCGCAATCACTCGTCGTGGCTTTGGTACAGCAGAAACTAAAGACTTAACAACGTGGATTTGTGACATTCTTGATGATATCAATAATGAAGATGTTCTTACGCGTGTACGGGGTCAAGTGCTGGCGTTATGTGGTCGTTTCCCTGTATATCAAAAGTAAATATTATCTTGTCGCTGTAAGGCAATATTTAGGCAGTAAAAGTACTCATTGATATGCGTCAACTCCGTGCTTTTTCTTTTAAATATAGCCTTACAGCTTCAATTTAAATATTGACTGGCATGAAGAGCTAATTATTTATAAGTACGTCTATTGCCGAAGTGTTTATTGGCAAGCCAGTTTTTTTAGCTTAATCCTTGGTTTTATATTAAAATGGTCGCCTTGAGCGGCCATTTTTTATTCTTATTTTGCCGAATATATTATTTTTTATTCACTTTTATAAACGTAGGTAGGCTATGTATTGTCCTTTTTGTTCAGCGAATGACACTAAAGTCATCGACTCTCGTTTAGTTTCAGATGGTCACCAAGTGAGACGCAGACGCGAATGTTTGGCCTGCCGTGAGCGCTATACAACCTTTGAAAGTGCCGAATTAGTTATGCCACGCATTATAAAACGTGATGGCCGCAGAGAGCCCTTTAATGAAGACAAAATGCTCAGTGGATTAACCCGAGCTTTAGAAAAACGGCCAGTTAGCACGGAAGAAATAGATCTGGCGGTTAACACACTTAAATCTCAAATGCGCGCTACTGGTGAACGAGAGCTTAGCAGTGAAATGCTGGGTGACTTGATCATGGCTCAGTTAAAAGAACTCGATAAAGTAGCATATTTACGCTTTGCTTCCGTTTATTTATCTTTTGAGGATATTAGTGAATTTGCTGATGAAATAACACGCCTGGGTAAAGAGAAAAGCGGTAAGGCTAGACAACAGCGAAAGGTCAATAAAGCTCAAGCAGTAAAAGCAGTAAAAGCGGTCAAATAAAATGAAAGCGACTCTTGCCAACAATAGCCAACCGTTTACTCAGCAAGCTTTCTCCGAGCAAGATAAGCGCTTTATGGCTCGGGCAATTACACTGGCTAAAAAAGGACATTTTACTACGTCACCCAACCCTAGAGTGGGTTGTGTGTTAGTGAGTTATCATCAAGGTATTGGCAAGGTTATTGGTGAAGGTTACCACCAAAAGGCAGGGCAAGGGCATGCGGAAGTTAATGCTATCGCGGAGGCAAAAATAAATAATGCGACTTTAATTAAGGGCGCGATAGCCTATGTCACCCTTGAACCCTGTAGTCATTTTGGTCGAACTCCGCCCTGTGTAAAAACACTCATTGAGGCAGAAGTTTCTCATGTTATTGCGGCCATGGTTGACCCTAACCCTCAAGTCTCAGGAAAAGGTTTAGCCCTATTAGAGAAGGCTGGTATCAAAGTTCAGTCTGGGCTGTTAGAAGAAAGTGCGAGGTTACTCAATGTCGGCTTTATCCATAAAATGATCAATAACCTACCTTATGTACGCTGTAAATTGGCTGCCAGTCTTGATGGAAAAACGGCCATGGCCAGTGGCGAAAGTCAATGGATAACCTCCACAGATGCACGACAAGATGTACAAAGATTAAGGGCGCAAAGTTGCGCGATAATAACCGGTGCAGATTCAGTCTTATTTGATAATGCTAAAATGACTGTACGTTGGTCTGAGCTGGGTGAATTAAAAGAATCTTATCCAAAAGAAACACTTCGCCAGCCTTTACGCGTTGTTATCGATAGTCAAAATAGGTTAACACCATCGCTGGCACTATTTGAGCACAGCGCTCCAGTTTTGCTGATCAGAGCTAAAACTGAAAGCACGGATAAAAGCGTCGGCGAAAATAATGACAATGCCAGTCTTGAAAAACGAGTGAAATGGCCTCATTTTGTAGAACAAGTAGCGTTGCCTTTAGTCAAAAATATTGACGGCAAGTTAAAAGTAGATTTAAAAGCCTTGTTAGCCTTACTCGCAGAGCGTGAATTTAATGATGTATTAATTGAATCAGGGGCACAATTAAGTGGCGCTTTTATTGAACAAAATTTAGTGAATGAACTGATCCTTTACCAAGCGCCAAAATTAATGGGCAGCGATGGTAAGAGTTTAGTGGCTATGCCCTCAATCAATAGGCTTGCTCAAGCAAAAGCGTTAACCATTAGTGATATAACTATGGTCGGTGGTGATATTCGTATTACTAGCCAGTTTATCCAAAAATAAAACCCAATTTAATCAATGAAATAAGATAAATAGAGAAAGCTATGTTTACAGGAATTATAGAAGCCGTTGGTACGATTAAAGCCATCAATGTCAATGCACAAGGTGCTCGTTTAGTTATTGATACCAATAGCTTAGATATGAGTGACGTTAAACTTGGCGACTCCATTGCCACCAACGGTATTTGTCTTACCGTGGTTGACTTTAATAAAGGTAAAGGCAATGGTAGCTATAGCGCTGATGTATCTAATGAAACCCTGCAGCGAACTGGTTTTGCAAATTATCAAGTTGGCAGTAAAGTGAATTTAGAAAAGGCCATGCTAGCAAGCACCCGTTTTGGTGGTCATATGGTGTCAGGCCATGTAGATGGTGTGAGTGAAATATTAGCCATTAATCATAATGGCAATAGCGTTGAATACTGGTTAAGTATGCCAAGAGATTTAGCACACTATATAGCCGAAAAGGGCTCAGTTACCATTGATGGTACTAGCTTAACGGTGAATGCACTTGCTGAAAGTGGTGCTCAAGGAAAATTTAGGCTAACTATAGTGCCGCACACCGTAAAAGAAACCATTTTCTCCAACTATCAAGTAGGTAGTAAGGTGAATATTGAAGTGGACTTAATCGCCCGCTATCTTGAACGCCTTTTAACAAAAAGTGACGAAGGTGAGCAGTCATCGAAATCGAATGTGAGTGAATCGATGTTATTAAAAGCAGGCTTTATCAAATAATACCCTTTCGTATAAGCAAGTTATAAATAGGCTAACCACGTAACTAGCCATTAAAGAGGTCCAAAATGAACTTAAATACCCCACAAGAAATTATCAATGACATTGCCTTAGGTAAGATGGTCATTCTAATGGATGATGAAGACAGGGAAAATGAAGGCGATTTCATCATGGCTGCTGAAAAAGTGACTGCTGAAGCGATTAACTTTATGGCAACCCACGGTCGGGGTTTGATCTGTATGCCAATGAGTCGTGCAAAATGTGAAACGTTAAAACTCCCCTTAATGGTAGATAAAAATGATGCGCAATTTAGTACTAATTTTACCGTGTCAATTGAAGCCGCTGTTGGTGTAACGACAGGTATTTCTGCCGCTGATCGTGCTGCTACTGTGCTTGCGGCAGCAAATAAAGATGCGACTCATCTTGATATCGTACAACCGGGGCATATTTTTCCACTCATTGCTAAAGATGGCGGAGTGTTAAACCGTGCGGGTCATACTGAAGCTGGGGTTGATTTAGCCCGCATGGCGGGCTTTGAATCGGCCTCGGTGATTGTTGAAATTTTAAATGAAGATGGCACCATGGCGCGCCGTGCTGATTTAGAAATTATTGCCCAAAAACACGATATAAAAATGGGCACTATTGCCGATCTAATTGAATTTAGAAATGGCACTGAAACAACGATTGAACGTGTATCTCAGTGTAAACTACCCACGGCTTTTGGTGAGTTTGATTTAACCGTTTTTAAAGACACTATTGATGGTCAAGCGCACTTTGCCTTAACGAAAGGCGAAATCAAAGCAGAAGAGCCAACGTTAGTACGTGTGCACTTAGAGAACACCTTTAGAGATTTATTATTTAGTCAACGTGAAAGTGTTGCCATATGGCCAATAGCTAGCGCTTTAGAGCGCATTGCCAAAGAAGGTGGTGTACTTGTCTTGCTCGGCAAACATGAGTCACCTGTTGAATTAATAAACTTAGTACAAAAGTACGCCAAAATAGATGCGGGTGAAACGGTCAAAGAAGTTAACCGACATGTTGGCTCGCGTAATGTTGGCGTAGGCTCGCAAATACTGGCTAACGTAGGGGTTAGCAAAATGCGCTTACTAAGCTCACAAACTAAATACCATTCACTGTCAGGCTTTGGTTTGGAAGTGGTTGAGTATATTGCGGATTAGTATATGTAGATAAAATACCATTCAGCTCATATTAGTCAGTGGCTTTGGTTTGGAAGTTGTTGAGTATATTGCTGACTAGCCGTTAATTCTTTTCAAAAAGCCTAATAAAAAGCAATTTAGCTCAGCTAAATTGCTTTTTTTGTTTGCCCCGCGAAGCTGGCGAACCCGATAGTGATTAAAGTATGGTGGACTCAATTTTTCTATTACACCACGTCACACCTACTCTTATACTAATCCGTCTAAGAGATCACTTATGCGGATTGGTATTATTGCATAGTCTAAGTGTTGTTGGCCTTATTAAAGCTTGGTGCTAAAAAATTCACTTAGCACGTCAGCATGATTAACCGCACCATGAAAACTCTTAGTACATGGTGTGGTTAACGTTAACCAATTTCACCCTTTTTAGTGTTTTATCAAGGTCAGTTCAAGTCGTTAAATTAACGATTATATGGACTCAGTGCTGATAATTTTATCACTTCTTCTCTGATGACTTTACCGTTAACATCTTTCAACCTTAAAGTTATTTGACTGTTATTACCTTGCCAGTCAATCAAAAATTCACCGTAGTTAACATGATTAGTGAATTCACCTATTCTATGTTTGTTAGGACTTACTTGCTTCCATTCTTCCGTCAACCCAGAGCTAGTGATTTCCCATAAGGGGTAATCTAGATTACTACTTACTTTGGATATTTCGCCCCAGTGCGTATCGCCACTGATAATCACAACCCCATTTACTTGATGTTTTTTAATCAGGGTAAACAAGCGCTCCCTATCTTTGGGGAAATTTGCCCAAGACTCCCAACCGGTAAATTCAGGCAGCAACTGTAAGCTAGAGGCAATAATTTTTATTGCAGACGGTTTTTGTAATTCTTGCTCTAGCCATTGCCATTGCACTTCGCCTAACATAGAGCTATTTTTATCTTTACTTGGTGAGTATGGCCCCATATTTTTAGGCTTACGTTCATTTTGATAAACACTGGCGCTAACCGCATTTAATGGCATTCTATTCCAGCGTAAATCAGGTAAGATTACCTGTACTTTCTCTTGTCCTTCGCCATACATATATGAGGTGTATATACCATCAGGTCGGCTATATCGAGGCGAATTCTTTGGCTCTTGCCAAAAATCTAACATAAGTTTTCGAGACTCTTCTTTTTTTAAGTATTCGGATCCCGCATCGTTTTCGCCAAAGTCATGATCATCCCAAATAGCAATGGTAGGTGTGGTTGTTACCAGTTGCTTAAAGCCTTTGATATTGCTTAAACGGCGATATTTAGCGGCCATATCAGCCATGTTTTCGGTATCGCCATAAATATTGTCACCTAAAAAAATAAACAAATCGGCTTGTTCTTTATTAATAGCGTCAAAAATGGGCATAGCTTTATCTTGATGACTACATGAGCCAAACAGTATTTTTTGTTGCTTAGCATGTGCTAAGTGAGTATTGCTTGCTACGATTAAAAGCAATATTAAGGTAATGGTTACTACTCTCATTAAAATAACTCCTTAATCGCTGCACCGGCATTTGGGTTAAAATCTGTTGGGTTTTTACCTAATAACACTAAAGCGGTAGCGGCAATTTGATTTTGTAATATTTCTGTTTTAGTGGCTATTTCACCTTTCGCTTTGATAGTAGGGCCTATTGCTGCAAGCCAAATATGTTCAGAGCCAATAATACCATCAGGAAATTCGTTAAGGTTTTTCATATACTCGTTTACGGCTTGCTTTGATGCATGGTGTTGCCAATCGTTAGCATTAGAGCCTCGACCGTGATCTGTGGTGATCAGTAAATAAGTATTATCTTTATAACCTGCTGTGGTTTGAACTGTTTGCCATAAGTCTTTAATAAAAGCATCCGTTTGATGGGCAGATGTTAGGTAACTGTCGTAATGTCCGTTATGAGCAAAATCATCAGTTTCTCCGAGTGAAATAGCTAATACTCTGGGTTTTACTGCTAATAAATAGTCTTTAGCAAAGCGGTAAGTGAAACTGTCTAATCGAACATTATGCCAAGGGCTAGGGATCTCTGTTTGTAGCTCATTTAGTAATTTGGCTTGAGCCGAAAGTTGATAACCCTGTGCAGGCATAAAGCCGGCGTTGATATGTAGGTTATTACGCTCACTGTTAAAAATAGCAGGAAAAACATCCCAGCTACCAAAGACGGCAAGCTTGTTATCAAAGCCCTTTTGAGGGTTTAACCATTCAAGAAAAGAGACTTGTTTATTAGGTATTTTAGCGTTGCTATTAATACTATTGTCGACAACACCGGTAAATATTTCACTATAACCAGGGTAAGAGAAATACCAGTTATTGGCAACCGACATGAAAGAATCTAAGTTTCTATTACCTATAATAGTGCCTTGTTTGGCTATAGTTTTCCAAAAAAAAGGCATCAATAACGCCCGACGAACTTTTTCATTTTCATGCCAAAACTGTTTTTTAAGGTGTTTATTATCTCGGACAAATTTATCATTATTTATCAGTGATAAATCGGCACCCGTGAAAAGCTCTTGCCAACGCAAGCCATCAATGGTGACAATAATTAAGTTTTTTGGCTGTTTGTCTAATGATGTAGCATGTGACGATAAGGAAAGTAGTAATGCAATACCAGTGATCAGAATAGTTAACAGGGTAGGGATAATATGTTTGTTCATTAGGGGAACCGTTGTTTAATTGATGAGAAGTCAAGTAAGTTTGCACCTACTTGACTTGTTAAAATATAACGCTATGACTGTTTATTACTCGCTATTTAAAAATTAACCGTAAAATTGATAGAAGCAGTGCGAGGTGTGCCGATAAAGAAGGTTTCTCCATTGCCAGTACCAGCAGAAACATAACTTTCATCGGTAATGTTATTGACAATAAAATCAATATCAAAAGATTTTAGTGCATTACTGTCAAAGTTGGCAGAGTAACCAAAATTAAAGTCAAGCACGGTGTAGGCATCAGCAGCAAAGCGCTTATTGGCAATAGAGCCATCGTCGTTATATGTAAATGCGTAAGAGCCATCTTCATTACGCTCACCCGTATATTTCATCGATAATCCAGAGCGTAAATTACCTTTCTGATAATTAAGTGAAAATACAAACATATCGCTAATAGAGTTGATAACAGAATCACCGGGCACAAAACCAACCGCTTCACCAATGTCTTGGTTACCAACATACGTTGAATCGTTGTTAGTGTAAGAAGAGTAAATATCCCAGTAATTGTTAAAGCGATAGTTAAGACTTAACTCAAAACCATTTGACTCAATACCGCCATCGTTACGATAAACACCACTATCGCCATCATAATCCATGCCGTCAACGTTGCTGTTGGCTGAAATGAAAGTTATACGGTTATCAAAGGTGATGTCGTAATAGGTCGCGGTAAGACTTAGGTTTTCGATATTGTATCGAATACCCAGATCAATATTTTCAGCGGTTTCTGCCGCTATGGTGGTTAAATTTGAAGAATTATTTTCTAATACGCCGTCTTTTATAGCTGAGAAGTTTTCGCTATAGCCAGCAAATAAATCAATAGATTCGTTAAGTGGATAAACCACACCAGCACTGAATAACGTATCTGAATCACTATTCACTTTACCGGTTACCTCTTTCGCGAATTTATCGTATTTTTCAATATCAACAAGGTATTTTTGTATACCAAAATTAACGGCTAAGTCACCAAAATATAGTGTGTCTTGTAAATAGAATTTTAACGTATCGGTTTGATACTCATTGCTGTATTGGATCCAATAAGGTGTTTTATCATAATGATGATAAACACGGGCATCTATCACTTTATGCCAATCTCGTGATTCATCACGCGTATTAGATTCAGCCCATAAACCGAAGGCCAACTCGTTATTTGCGATGGTGTAAAAAAAGTCAGCCGTTAAGCCTAAGCGATTTTTTTTATAATGGGTATGGCGATAAGACATTACAGGTATGGCACTGTCATCATAACAAGAAGGCGCTAAGCTAGGCCCTGAATCCCAAGGCCAAGATAAACTATCAGTACAATCAGCATTGGGTGCTAATGGGTTAGCGTCTTGATCGGTAAAGCCATATTTACCCAAACTTTCACCACCATTAACCTCTGTGACTTGGTGTACATAGGGAGGGATCCAATCACCACGACCTTTATTCTTATGCCAGTATGGTGTTAATTGAAAGTAAAAGTCTGGTGAGAACTGATAATCAAATTTAACGTACGTTAGCGTGTTTTCCCGTAAAGTAGACCAACCTTCAGCAAACATTTGATCAATATGTGGAATACCTGTCCAGTTCCAAGTGAGTTGATCCCAATCAGGTGTTTGACTAAATTGAGTTTCAGAAACAGAATTGTAGTTATCTTCGTCGGCATCGTCATAAGAGATTCGCCCCGTAATCGTTAATTTATCAAACTCAGAGATAAACTTTAATTCAACATGTTGTCTATCCATTCCACCATTTGAGCCTTCACCTATCCAACGGCTATTTGATGTTTGAGAGTAGCTAAGATAGGCATAAGTATTATCAAAAATTTTGCCTGTATCGTGACGAATAAAGTAACGTAAAGCATCGTGATCACCATTGGTGTAGGCAAACGTTGTGTTTTCATCAAATGCTGGCATGTCACTAACAAAGTTAAAAGTACCACCAAGTGCTTCAAGGGAAGCGGAAGCAATGTCAGAGGTGCCCTGTGAAACTTCAACCGTTAACATGTTTTCAGTATCTAGATAACGATTTGCTTTAGCACCACCACCGTAGTTTGACCCGCCATTCGGAATGCCGTCTATGGTCATACCCAGTTGTTGCTGGGCGCTATCAATACTAAAACCACGCATGGTAATGGAGGTTGAGTAATCATCACCACCAAAAGCATCACCTTCGTTAATACTAATGCCAGGTAAATTATCTATTACCGCTAAAACACTGCTGATATTAGATTGCTGTGCTGTCATTGTTGGATTTACAACATGATTGGCATGAGATAATTTTTTAGCTACCACGGTAACTTCTTCTATTTCAGTTTGCTGGGTTGTTGTGGTTTGTTCCGCGGCTACCGCATTCATTGAAAGCGCTGAAAAAATAGCTGAAGCAAGTAAACTTTTATTTTTAGATGGGTACATGTATTGCCCTTAATATTATTAATTTAGGAGGACTTTAATGGCGTTCAATGACAATAAAGCGAAAATTAAATGACAATTAAGTGACGGGAAGATGATGCTTTTATAACAAAACCCTAAAGTAAGGAACTTGGGGTTACTAAACATCTTGTTTAATAGACGTTTTTGATTGGATGGTATTTTCTGGCTTGACGTTTTCTATATATAAAATTAGTACTCATTTAGCGGTGTAGATATACGAAGTATTCTCTATTTTCGTATATCCACCATTAGTTTTATCCGTTTTTCAATCGTCAAGGCAGGTGCATACAAAATAGCCAGCACATCTATAGTCCTTGTCAAAATCAGTAACGTGGCATATAAGCCTTTAGCTTATTATGAGGTAAGCGTCCTTCGAAAAGTATGGGCACCATGATAACCGCACAAAATTTATTTGATGTAGAATAATACTATCGACACATATTTTATTGGTTCTAATGTTGCCCATTCAGTTCTAAGTGATCACTGCTTTATACGAAATGGTATTATTTGTTATATTTTAATCAAATGAACCAAAGGGTATAATAACTTTTAAGCCCGAGTTGTGGTCTAGTGAACTAAATGCATGAGTTAAGCTCAGCCCAATCCCCGTCTTTTTACCTAGCACAAACGTTACACTTATCGGAACTGTTATTGCTCGTTCAACTTCATAATCGCAAAGTTCGTAACTGTTGTCGTTATTATACTCATCCGTGCAATTATTATGGTCTCCTCCAGCCCCATAACCAACGCCAACATCTACAGCTACGTGAAACCAACCATATGACCAATCTTTTCCTATTGAAGCGCTAAATACCCAATAATCATCAGATTCATTATTTATATCTCTTGTATTCGGTCCGAGAATATATGAGTCAGATAAGTCAATAGAGTTAAGCTCTAAACCGATAAGGTAATCTGACAATTGGTATTTTACTTTAGCTCCATATCCTGTTTCGCCATAAACTATACCTAGCCCTAATTCTACTCTTTTAAAACCAGAGTTATCAAGGTCATTAGCAAAGGTAGGCATGGAAAGAATAGTTGTAAAGATGATAATTACTAACTTCATCATGAGTGCAAATCTCCGTAAAAATACTTCGTGAAAATATAATGCCTTAATAACAGGTAAAGAATTTTTTGCTAAAATGTTAAGGGACGAAAACAGAAAAATTATGTGGACTGCCCCTGTCAACAACAAAAATAATAACACAGAGAAATAAATTCATACTTATTTAAAAACAACAAAAAACATTAATTTCACTTAAGTAACAACAAAGACATCCATCGTTAATTGCACTTAATACTTTAATTTAAGTTAAATTGAAGAAGCGCTTGAGCAACTTTATTCTGTCACCCATAATAAGTTCTTATCAGTTAATGTTACCTTAGGGGGTAGGCTTAGCTGAAAGAAACTCAGCTAAAACCAAAAAATAAATAATGACAGTAATGAATGGTTAGTTAACGTTTATTTTCGTAACTGGAGGGTGTTTTCTTAAACCAGAAAAACAAGAATAATCAAGCCCTCATTGATTGAAGTTATCATGAGGGCATAGTTAATTATTAGCTCTATTTAGAAGAAGTCAACTTTGAATTCAACGCCATAGAAACGTGGTTCATTGGTATAACCTGTTAAGTTATTAAAGTCGATACCACCCGTAAGTTGCTCTTCATCCAAAATGTTACGAGCGAATGCGGCTATTTCATATTGCGCGCTATCAGAGTACCACTCGTAACCTATTCGTAAGCCACCTTCCGTTAAGGGATTACCAATAAACTCTTTCGACTCATACAAGAAGAAGTTTACTTCACTGCGGTACGACCAATCAGTATAAACATATAATTCACCACCACCGATTTCGTGAGTCCAACGAGCACTTAAATTACCAATCCACTCGGGTGATTGCGGTAATGAATTACCATCTATAATCACATCTCCATCATCATTTAATGGATCGGTTATAGTACAGCCACCACCACAAACAGCAACAGAAATAGTATCATCTTGAAGTTCAGTATGGTTATAGCTGATACTCGCGCCAAAGACTAAATTCTCGCTTGCCCAATACTCAGAATCCACTTCAAAGCCATAACCAACAGACTTGTCAGCATTAAGTAAACGGGCTGTATTAGTGGTTCCACCAACAGCAGTTAGCTGCTGATCATTCACTACATAGTAAAATATAGAGCTGTCAATACGTGCCGTATTTTCTAGTAACGTTGATTTAAAACCAGTTTCTATTGAGGTTACGGTTTCTGAGTCTGCCGTCGTATGGGAGGTTGAATACAATAAATTACGCCCCTGAATACTTGGTGCACGGTAACCTGTAGCGACACGGCCATATAAATTAATTTCATCATCTAATCGATAATTAAGACTGATATCACCACTCACTTGTGAGTCATCAATTTTTGCGGCTTCACTAAAACTTGGTAAACCAATAGGTGATTGAACTAAAGTACCGTCCCAATCACGTTCATCATCAGAATAACGAAGGCCAACAGTTAAATTCATTTTATCAGATAATTCTACATCCATAGAAGCAAAAACAGCCCATGCTGTAGTTTCCATATTTTGCACGGCAAGACCATTTTGAGCGCCATCAGCATACAAAGTATCAAAACTTAAATTGTGAATAGTCAAATCTTCATTAAAGTAAAATAACCCTACTTGATAATTTATTTGCCCTAAATCATGACTCGATAATCTAATTTCTTGAGTAATTTGAGCATGGTCTGGCATTTTAGCACCACTTTCAGATGAATAGGGTATAAAACCAGGCCCCATAGGAGACGAATAAGATGCACCATATCCGCCATCAACATCGCCTACTGAAAACATTTCTGCAGATTCATAGCCAGTAACAGAAGTTAAGGTGTAATGACCGAAATGATACGCTAATTTTAAACTGGATCCTTTCATATCGATTGTTTGTTCGTTACGTACCGCAGCATCTTGATACACTGTTTCACGATCAAAATCGTCGACTAAATCATTGGTTCCAGGTTTTATAACATTCGCTCTGAAAATACGAGAGTCAGCGTCAGCATCTCTAAAGTGATAATTGAATAAAGCTGAAAAGTCATCATTGGGTTCCCATAACAACTGAATTCTGCCAGCCGTTTCACTATAACCCCCTAATTGATTTTCTTGTTCAAAACCTGGCGCTTTGTTATCTATATAATCATCTCTATCTTGCTGTAAAAGGGCAACCCTAGCAGATAAAGTATCTGTTAGCCCGCCACCGACAGCAAGGCGTATATCTGTAGAGCCATAGCTGCCATATGAAGCGGATACTGAGGCATCAAAGTTTTGAGTCGGTTTCTTCGATTCTACTTTAATAATACCTGCCGTTGTATTACGACCAAATAATGTACCTTGAGGTCCACGAAGAACTTCCACGCGCTCAATATCAAACATTGGCATACCTTTAGTTAAGGCATTTTCTAAAACAACATCATCATAAACTAGAGAGACGGGTTGAGAGGCAAGTAGATCAAAGTCGGTATTACCTAAACCACGAATATAAAAACGAGGAAAAGTACGACCAAATGAGGATTCAATGAGTAAACTTGGCACTTTAGCCGATAACGCTCTAATATCCATACCTGATGAACCCAGTACTTCGATTGTCTTCGGTGTTAACGCAGAGACAGAAATGGGCACATCTTTAATGTTTTCTATACGCTTACGGGCAGTAACTTCAATAACTTCTATTCCAACAACCTTTTCTTTTTCTGCTGATTCTTCAGCAAAAGAAGAGGTTGAAACACTCGCTAGACTGGCTAATAGTGATGCTTGTACACATAAAGATAGTGCACTTTGTTGAAACCTTTGCATTCATTTTCTCCCAAGGGCTAATTGATATTTAATAATAAGGTCGGATAAGGATAGATAAGGACTGATTTGGTCAAGTCTATTCAGTCAGCCTAGTTAAGACTGTCTTCTAACTCAGTAAGTTTTGTGATTGATAGCTGATTAGTTTGTGCTAGACGCTGGAAAAGACAACCACCATTAAGGCTAATTCCAAGGTTATATTTATTTTATATAATACTAATAAGTGCATGTTTCATTTTAATGACAGTGCTTAATAATTCCCAAAGAAGTAGCTAATTAATAAGGACTAATAGGATTATAACTGCTTGTCTCCGATGATTATGATGACGGATTCCACTGTTATTTGTTGCGAAAAACACGCCAAAGATAACAATAAACATAAGGTAATGATAAATATAAATATATTATCAAGTATGTATTTCAATAGGTTGCTAACCATACATTTTGTAAGGAGTTTGTATGTGACCTGACAAACAAAGAGCTGTTTATCAGAATATAACAATGAACGCTCTTCACTTACTGCGATCATTGAATTACATTTGGTTTGCCACGAGTGAACTAGGATCATTTGTTAAGATTTTTAGATATCAGCCAGTGCACAATTTAAGCTGTATTTTTAGGAGGATATTTAAATCAAAAGTGGTCAGTGATGCAAGATTTGAACTTGTGACCCCTTGGACCCAAACCAAGCTGCGCTAATCATCGATATTTATAACTTTGTAATCTGTAACTTCAGAAAGAAGTAAAAAGATGGGGTGGCTAAAGGGACTTGAACCCTCGACAACCGGAATCACAATCCGGGGCTCTACCAACTGAGCTATAGCCACCACTGAGGTGTACTGAAGTATATTAGATAAATATGCGTGCTGGTCTTAAACAGCGCGGCGATTGTATTGCATTTTACTAGTCGTTGACAAGAAGAATATGCGTTTACTGCAAATTTAAAGTATTTGAGCCCATTCGAAAATGGGCTCAAAAGCGAGTGCTGTTAACTTAGTACATTAATTTTAATTTTAAATTTTGAACAACTTTAATTTCACCTGAATTAGTCACGGTGTTGTCCACTGGTTTTTGGCCTTTTTCACCCCAAAGAATGGCAACCAATTTAACTGGGTTGTTGCTAAAGGTATTATTTTTTAGCGTTAGGTTAACAATGCCATGGTTTTTGATTAATATGCTATCTTGCTGTGCTTTACCAGAGTTAGTGACTGTATTATTTTCAAAAACCAAGGTGCCACCAATGGTAGATTCGTCATAACCACCTCGATGGTAATCTATAATTGAACCAGCAATATTATCAAAGAGGGTATTTTTGATCGTAACAAAGGCCACATTGTAATCACCCTTATTGTCATCTTCTTTGTTTAAAATGAAGCCGTTTTGATTGTTCTTGATAAGTGAATCTACCACTATAATATAATCAGAAAACGAACCTTTAGAAACATCTAAAACAGTTTTGAAGTTATATATCTCAGTGTTTTTAATAGATAAGTTATAAGCTTTAGACATGTATTTATCTAACGTAGAAAACGCATTCTGTTCATTGTTACCTTTGATAATAACGCTGTCTAGATGCAAATAACTCTTAGGTAGCAAGGAGAAAGCGGTATTTTCTGAGCTGAAGTTAATGATCGCTTTATTATTTTTATCAGCCGAAACAAGGGTGATGTCTTTGTTGATCGCAATTGTTGAGGTAATTGTATATTCAGCAGCAGTTAGTTCAATAATATCACCTGTGCTGGCATCAATAGCGGCTTTCAATAGTTCATCCGAAGTCGCTACCGTGAAAACGATTGATTTCTTTTGCTCTGCGGGAGAAAACCATGTTGTGCCATATTTTGATTTATCAATTAAAGTTACATCTTTTGCTACTGGGCTGATAATTGCCCCAATACTCTTGTTTGATGCTCTTTGAGTGCCAAATAAATCGGTTTCTATTTTATCAAAATCAAAGCCGTTATATACGTCAGCGTTATTAGACGTTGGCAATAGTAAATATTTTGAACTGTTATTCATTGTCAGTGGTTGTGTGACAATACCATCTGAGATAACGTCCGTTTTATTCGCATTATTAGATATATTATTTTTGAATGTAACGCCATCGACTTTGTCGTAATGATGAATGGGATACTCTGCTTTGGCTGTGTTATAAATCAAATTGTTTGCAAAGAGTGTTCTAATAGGTCTGGCAGAGCGAATTTCAGATTTTGGCAATACAGCACTTTGAGCGACGTTAGAGCCAACACTAAAATACCAAGGAGTCGGAGTCTCTATAAAAGAATTGTAGGCAACAACAACATCAGTAACTTGGTTATATCTATTTAACGGCGATTTAGGAATGCCGTTCATAACCGCAATGGCGCCTCTAAAATTCTCGCCTTTTAATTTGTAAAAGTAGTTGTTAGTAATCGAGTGACCCGTGTTAACGACACGAATGCCACCAAAGTATTTTGAATCGCCATCGCCAATGAAAACATTACCGTCGATGGTGGCAAAGTTGCCATGTCGTAATACTAAAGAACCTTCGCTTTCAAAGAAAACATTGTTTTTAAATTGGTTGTAGTTTGACTTACTCGAAATAACTTCGACTTCACCATTACAACGATCAAAAAAATTATTTTCTACATTGGTGTGAGAGGGAGTCATTGAGGTATAACTATTACCAATTTGCAGCGTTTCGCCACGAGGGCCACCCCTTCTAGGTCTTGGTCCAAAATGGTTATTGATTATTTGATGATGATTGTTAAAGTGCTGGCTGCCGTCTAATTCGACCATTATCGTTGGTCCCGAATTAGATTTACCGACGATATGGTTATTACTTAGCTCATTGTGTTGCCCCCAAAGCTCTATCCAGCGATCTGTTACGCGCCTATCTAATTGGGTGAATTCTTCAATGACATTGTTGGTGAATTTAGAGTTGAAGGCTATTCGATCATCATCAATTTTAAAACGAATTAACGCGCGTGTTGGTGTGTAGCCATTTCTAAAATGTAGATCTTTTACCACAAGGTAGTGACCAGCCATTTCTATGTTAGATAGCCCTTCGATGAAAACTTTCCCTGCTGTTTCTGCTTTTAACGTAATGGGCTGTTCTTTAGTACCTTCGCCATAAAATTCAATTTCTATGTCTTTATAGGTACCATTTTTAAGGACAATACTGTCACCAGCAGTGGCATTTTCAATGGCTTCTTTCAATTGGGAGTCATTACTAACTAAAATGCTATTTACTGCTTTTAATTCAGTATCACTACTAACTGAAGCACTCTTTTGTGTTGGCTCATTACAGGCCGACAGCAATGAAAGTGTACATATTACTAACAATAATTTTTTCATAGTACTCTTCTTTTTAATGGGTTAAGTAATGCCAGAATATGCACCTTTGTTTTGGAAAAGGTGCTTATACCAAACGGATTTATTAGTCCTATAGGTAATAATTCAGCGGTTTATTATTCATATGCCTAGTTTTTGTTACGCGTTTATTATCTGTTTTACGGGTAGAGAAATAGGTTATTCACCTTACTTTTTCTACGTGCAGGTAAATTATGTTCTATTTATTTGGTTTTGTTAAGAAAAATGTTTTTATCTGTTCAACAATTAAATAGTTTACCGGCACTAATATCAAGGTAATAAAGGTGGCAAATAAAATACCAAAGCCTAATGAAACCGCCATAGGGATTAAAAATTGCGCTTGGGTAGACTGATCAAATAACAAGGGCATTAAGCCAATAAAAGTGGTTAAACTGGTTAACAGTACCGGTCTAAATCGAGCGGCACCTGCAGTGAGTACGGCGGTCATTACTTCGCTGCCTTCTTTACATTTTTTATTGATAAAATCAACCAGTACTAAGGAGTCATTTACTACCACACCAATGAGCGCCAGCATGCCTAGAATACTCATGACGGTTAAGGACATGCCCATGATCCAGTGTCCAACCACCGCGCCTATCATGCCAAAAGGTATAATACTCATGACTATAAGCGGCTGAATATACGACTTAAATGGTATGGCCAACAGAGCGTAAATGATGAAAAATACAAACAGTAGCGCCCAACTCAGTGAATCGAAAGACTCACGTTGCTCTTTTGCTTCGCCTTCAAGAGCGTAAGTTACGTCGGGGTATTGCAAGATGAGTACATCTAAATAGGCTTTTAAATCGGCTTGCAGCACGGTCATATTCGTATTTGATTTTTCCACATCGGCACTGACATAGCCCATGCGAAATCTGTCAACTCTTGAAATAGTCGAAGGACTTTTCCCCGGGAGAAACTTAGCGACATGAGATAGAGGCACTGAGCCACCCGAAGGTGTTTTAACGAGAATACCCTCTAAGTCTGCCATAGTGCGTCGTTCATTAAGTGGTAAACGAACCATGACTCTTACGTCATCTCTACCCCGTTGAATGCGTTGTACTTGTGAGCCAAAGAAGGATTCTCTTACTTGTTGTGAAATGCTAACACGACTGAGTCCTAAGGCTTTGCCTTGTTCGGTTAATTCTATTTGCAGCTCTTCTTTACCATCAGACAAGCTATCAGCAATATCAAATACCGTTGGATACGTCTCCAAATGTAGTTTTACTTTATCGGAAATTTCTTTAAGCGTTGCTATTGAGTTTGCTTTAAATTGCACGTGAATAGGGTCAGACGATCGACCAATCTCTGCTCTAAAGGTAATGGTTTCAGCGCCAGGTATAGGGCCAATTAATTCGCGCCATTCGCGCACAAGTTCGCTGGAGGTAATAGCAAGTTCACGCGACTCTGGAGGGGTAATTTCAAAGCGCACACTGCCTTCGTTTGTTGTTCCACCACGACCACCCGATCTTGCTAATATATTAATAATGATACTTTTGTTGGTTGACGGTTCAATGTATTTTTCTTTTAACAGTACGGCATTTTCCTCCATCTTCATAATATATTTATTAGTGACTTCAAAGGGGGTTCCTGCGGGTAAGGTCAGTGACGCTCGTACTGTTTCACTCGGAATACGCGGGAAGAAAACAAACTTACTCCAGCCACTCATTATAAGTGCCAGAATAATCAAAAACATGGCAATAAAGCCCGCTAAGGTCGCAGATTTTCTGTGTAAAGCGCACTTTAATAACGGTTGATAGAAACGAATGATCGCTCGTTCAAAGCCATCAGCGAAGCCTTGTTGTATTTTGCTAAATCTTGATAGTTCAGTGGCGCCTGAAGTTGCGCGTAACTTTAGGCTTTTCAGATGAGAGGGTAAAACAAACTTTGATTCTATTAAAGAAAAGATAAGTACAGGAATAACGATAACCGGAATTTGCGCAAATAAAGCACCTCGATTACCTTCAATAAAAGCAAGAGGCAAGAAGGCGGCTATCGTGGTTAAAACACCAAACGTAACGGGAATTGCGACTTCTTCCGCCCCTTTAATCGCCGCCTCTTCTCCCGATTCAGCGGTTTTTAAGTGGGTGTATATATTTTCACCGGTGACAATGGCGTCATCGACTACAATCCCGAGTACTAAGATGAAGGCAAATAAGCTCATCATATTTAAGGTAACACCAAAAAATGGCATCATGATAAAAGCGCCCATAAAGGACACCGGAATACCAAGAAAAACCCAGAAGGCAATAGAAGGCCTAAGAAATAAGGTTAATAGCGCCAGCACTAAAATTCCGCCTTGCAAAGCACTGGAGGTTAAGGTAGCAACTCGATTTTTAACAACTTGTGAATTATCATCCCAAAAACTTAATTCAACGCCTACAGGCAGTGTGCTTTGTTGCTCATTAATGTACTTTCTTACTGCATCGGCTACGTCAAGAGCGCTTTGTTGTCCAATACGAGAAACATCGAGAAAAGCCGCTTTTTTGCCGTTAAATCGAGCTCTAACGGGCGTTTCTTCAAAGCCATCATTGATTAAGGCAATTTCACCTAGGCGAATAATAGAGCCATCAGTATTGGTTTTTATGGCAATTTTTTCAAATTCGTCTTTACGGTATGCCTGGCCTTTTGAACGGAGTAAAATATCACCGCCACGTGTTTTTAGATTACCGGCTGAGATGTCGGCACTTGAATTTGAAATGGCAGCAGATATTTGCGCTATGGTTAAATTATATTGACGTAACTTGTTTTGTGGTACTTCAATGGATATTTCATAATCGCGAACCCCTTTTAGTTCTACTTGGGTAATATCCGGAATGCTTAATAAGTCGGCGAGAACCTTTTCCGCATATTCTCGGGTTTCTTTTTCGCTATAAATACTGGTCACCGTCACGGTAATAACATCGCGTTTACGTGTTGCTAGCGATACCACGGGTTTTTCTGCATCGGCAGGAAAAGTATTTATTTCATCTACTCGGCTTTTGATATCAGCAAGCATTTCACGCGGGTCATAACCTGATGTGACTTCAATATTGACCGAAGAGGATCCTTCTCGTGAGCGACTAGAGATTTCTTCAACGCCCTCTAAGTCCTGTACAGCCTCTTCAATACGAATTGAAATACCTTGCTCTACATCCTCAGGTGTTGCGCCGCGCAATGATACACTGACATCAATGCTATCTGTGACAATGGAAGGAAATACTTCCAATGGAATACGGGTTGATAAACTAAATAAACCTGCCATGACAATGGTGATTAATAACAGGTTGGCGGCTACATGATTTCGAGCAAACCAAGCAATCATGAGTGGTTCACCTTATCTGATTGATGCGGTCTATTTTTTTTTGTTTTTTCAGCGGATGATTTATGCTCTGATCGGGTCTCTTTGGTTGATTCTTGCCCTGCAATGGCAACGGGTGTGCCTGAGCTGACTTGACCTAATGAGGTTAAGACTAATTCATCGCTGGCCACTAACCCATGAGAAATAATAGATTCAGTCCCATTTTGCCAACCTATTTTAATTTCTTTACGCATGAGAAGGTTATTTTCAACGATATACACATAGCTGCCTTGGTAAATGGCACTGCTAGGTATCACCAAGGCGTTATAAATTTCTCGGCCAGTAATTTGGGCGGTGACATATTGACCCATTTTTATTTGGGCTCCTTGATTAAATTCTCTATCGTACGGGCGAATGATTTGTGCTACCACATACAGTTGTTGTGACATTTCATCAATAGCGCTTTCGGTGCGCACTATTTTTCCTTGCCATTCTTGCTCGCCCATTAAATCGGATGAAATAACGACATCGCTTATCATTGAGCTTTCATCCTCTTCCGCTTCTGGTTGTTCATGATCATTACGATACTCTTCGGGTAATTTCATTAGCGGTAAATCTTTATTTTGTATCGGTAAGCGTATTTCGACATAATCAACAGAGTAAATATCGGCGAGTTGGGTGTTACTTGAAACCACTTGGCCAATATCAACATGTTTTTGTAAGATACGACCAGCATAAGGGGCAACAATTTTAGTGCGTTCAAGGGATAGTTTTGCTTTATCAAGCTGTGCTTGTGCAGAGAGTACTTGTGCTTTGGCGGCTTCATATTGCGGCTGTCGTAAAACAAGAGGGTTAGCTGTTTTGTTTTGCCCAAGCCTTTGCCAATCTGCTTTTGCTTGGATGACACGGGCGTTTTCTTCTTGTAAATTTTGTTTGGCTGTCATTAAGATCGCTGTTGCAATGTTAACTTCTGCGTGGAGGTCTCTATCATCAAGTTGTATTAAAATATCACCTTGTTCAAAAAAGCCACCGGCTCTAAATTGTTTACTTACTTTATTAATTTGCCCCGAAACTTGGGCAAAAAGCACACTTTCTGTTCGGGGTTTTACCGTACCAAAACTTTGCACCATGACTTGGTAGGTTTGTGGTGTCAAGGTGATCGTTTCTACGGTCATTTGTGCTTCAGTAGAGGGTTTAGCTCGTTGACCGCTTGGTGGGTTTTTTAAAATAATCATCATAACGGCAATGGCGATGGCAATGATAATGATGGGTACAGCTATTTTTTTATAGTTTAGCGAAGTCGACATGGTTATTTTCTCTCATTTTCAAGTGACGGTGTGCTGAAATCGCCACCCAAGGAAAAATGTAAATTGATACGGTTAGCAATGAGTTCGTTTTTAATTTGTATTAACGTGGCTTGCGACTCAAAATGGCGCGTTTGGGCATCAAGTACCGTGGTGTAGGTGACTAAGCCGCTTTGATATTGTTCAAAAGAAAGGGTTGCTGCAATTTCGGCATTCTCTTGCGCAGTGAGCATTGTTTTATAACTTTGTTTTAAACTTTTTTCTGTGGTGATGGCATTTTCAACATCACTAAAAGCCTCATATAAGGTATCAAGGTATAACTGTTCACCTTGCTTTAGGGTTAGACGGGCTTTTTCTTCATTCGCTTTTAGTCGTCCAGCATTAAATATGGGCGCAGAGATACTACCTAATAATGACCATGCCAGTGACGTAGACAGCAAGTCACCAATGTCGGTGGTAGAGTCACCAATTGAGCCAGACAAAACAATACTCGGGAAGCGTTGTTTGTGTGCATAGGCTAACCCCGCATCTTGTGCTAATAACTGATACCAACTGGCTTTTAATTCTGGCTTTCGGCTGATTAACTCTGAAGGTAAGCCGACGGGAATGTTACTGGTGAGTAGCGGTAAGTTGGCATCAACCAGTAAAGCCCCTTTGGGGTATTCACCCACTAAACGCTCTAATTGACGAATTAACTGGGTTTTTTCGCGGATTTGATCCGAAACACGGGTTAACTCAGTATTTAGCTCATTACGGTTTAAGTAAACATCAAGCGCCTCTATTAAGCCTGCATGGTAACCTGCTTCAATAATAGTTAAATTCTGTTGAGATGTTTCCACTCGGCTGCGGTAGAGACTGAGTAGCTTTTCTGCTTCAATGACTTTAAACCAAGTGGTGACCACATTAACCACGAGTTGCTGTTTGTACTGTTCAAAGCTAGCTTTTTGGGCCAGGTAGTTAAAATTACTCACTCGATCCGCATCAGATAACTTCCCCCAAATATCCAGTTCATAACTTAAATTTAAGTTGATTGAACTGCCATTTTCATAAACGGTAGGGCCAGTGTCTTTGTTGCGGCCACTGCTAAAATCTAAATCAAGCTCTGGCCATAATTCGCTTCCTGAAACAACAAGTTGCTGCTCCGCTATTTCTAGATCAAAAGCTTGCATGGCAAACTGATGGTTCGAGGTTAACGCTTTTTGGACCAACTGTTGAATTTGTGGATTATCAAGCTGCGCAAACCAGTTGTTTTCTACGGCCAAGGCGGTTGTGCTTTCATGCCAGTTATCAGGGAGTGGCGGCTTTGTTAATTTTTCATCTACTTGTGAAGTGCTACTACAGGCCAATAACAAAAGGCTTGAAAATAATAGCAGTAGCGGCCTACATTGACGCATCATAAAACAGTTATCTCAGGTTATAAAATCGTAATAAAATTTAGTTTAATCAAATATCATTGTGGAAAATAGGGGTTTTACATAAGTTTACATAATGTGATTGCCGAGATAAAAGTAACATTTTTATGCCGAACGGTAATTTAGTGCGTTAATACTTCAAAACTTTTGCGGTTTTCATCGCGCATCCCTCAACAGTTATCAGCATAAGTATGATCATGAATCGGTATTATATAGGGCGTTTTTTAGCTACCCGTGCAAATTAACTAGGACCTTTATTTTTTGCTTCATTTTATTGTTGCTACACACAGTGAAAAGTGGGAAAGAAGAACTAATGTAATTTGGTTACTTAATTGATTGATAAACATGAAAGTTATCTTTTATTTTATGGCGAATCCTTGATGTAGAACAGGGTTCTATAACCCTTATTGATCAATTATTATCCTTATTGTTTTAACAAGTTGTTGTTCTAACAATAGGTAGTAAAAAGATAATTATTATAGTGGGAGCAATATAATACCAATTCCACTAAGTTTCTTCCCACTCAGCGAGATTTAAAAGGCTTAGAGGCAAGGCATTGATTGAAGAGCATGGTTATTCAGGAGGGTATGCTCCTGCATTCTCTAAGAAGCCACCTCCATGTAGCGCCCTTGTCAAAATCAATAACGTAGCATATAAGCCTTTTAAACTCGCCCTTTGGGAGTTTGTCAGTACTTCGATAATGGCACAGAATTCCTTTAATATAGAGTGACTATACAAAAAATCTATTTATTTTCAAAGCACTAACAAGCTCTGAGTGGGAATTAATTTAATGGTATAATAGAGGTATAGGAATGAAGGCAATCATTAAAGCGTTTTCTGCTGCAATCCTGAGTGTGATTTTATCAGTAGCAAGCCATGCCAATGAACAAGTCAATGAACAAGTCAAAACCGATGGAGGTGCTTTTTTTGGTAATCTAAGGGTCGGGTATATTGTCGCTGAAGATGCTGTGGGTGAAAATACCACAAGCTCTGCTTTTGGTGGCAAGTTGGGTTATGTCAGTGAGAGCTGGCGAGGTTTAACGCTGGGCACTACCCTATACGCTACGCAAAAACTTTTCAATGATGAAAATGGAGATTTTTTCGCTTCTGATGGTGAAAGTTATGCCATATTAGGTGAAATCTTTGTACAAGGTCATTTTGGTAACACTGAAATAAAAGCAGGTCGTTTTGGCTTTGATTCACCTTATGCGGATACTGATGATATTCGTATGGTGCCAAATACGTTTTCTGGCGCAATGCTCTCAAATACTGATATTGCTAACACAACCTTGTATGCAGTATATATTGATGAATGGTCAGGGGTTGATAGTGAAAAGCCAGAAGAGTTCACTGAGCTTAACGGTGATGAGGGTATTTTTGCGATCGGGGCTGTTTTTGAAGGTATTGACCATTTAGCTCTTCAAGGTTGGTTCTACCAAGGTAAAGATTTTACTCAGTTATCATATGCCGAAGCCATGTATGAAGTGGGTGATTTTGTACTGGGTGCTCAACTGGCCAATCAAACGGATAAAACGGCTGATAGCTCAGGGCATGATGGAGATGTTTATGGTGTAATGGCGAGTTACGCATTAAATAGCTTCACCTATACTGTTGCTTATAACGGAGTATCAGGCACAGTGACTAACGGTTTTGGTGGTGGCCCATACTTTACTTCTTCGGCTGAACACACGCTTGCTGATGTGTTAGATCAAAAAGCACTTGCGGCCAGTGTTGATTATACCGGTATTGATAAACTAACCTTAAGTGTATTTTATATCGACTTAGATGAAGACAAGCATGAAACTGATTTAATTGCCGCGTATGAATTTAACGATACGATGAATATTGAAGCGATTTATCACCACTTGTATGATGATGGAGATTTTTTCTTAGTGATATTTAATATGGGTTTTTAGTCACTTTATTGAAAAGTTATGAGCTCAACTTAAAAAGGAATTGATATTATATGTCACTAGCACACATCTCCACTCAATTAAAAGAACATAACAAAGGTCTGCCACCCGTTGAGTCTTGGGATCCGCCTTATTGTGGTGAAATTAATATTCAAATTAAGGCGAATGGTGACTGGTTTTATAATGGCACTATTTTTAAGCGCTTAGCGCTAGTAAAACTGTTTGCTTCGGTACTTATCAAAGAAGTGACTAAAGAAGTTAATAATGAGGTAATAGCTTACTTTTTAGTGACGCCGGTTGAAAAGGTAAAAATTACCGTAGAGGATGCGCCTTTTATACTAACTCAGTGGCGTTGGCTCGATAAAGAAGAAACTATCATGAAGGTAAGCACTAACTTAGGCGATGAGTTTGTGCTTGATGATACACACCCCTTTACCTTGAATGACAGTGGCGAGATATATGTTACCGTTAGAAGAAATTTACCAGCGAAAGTACACCGTAACGTTTATTATCAATGGGTGGCTATTGGCCAAGAAAAACAAACTAACAATGGCGCAGAGTTGATGTTAACGAGTGCGGGTTGTGACTTTAGTTTAGGGACGCTTTAAGGTGCATTGTCGTTTAGACAAACTATAGTAGAGACCAAGCCTAAGGTGAGCCGCAAACGCTGCAGTCTTTTTGTTTTTTCATGGTAAATTGCTGCCATTGATTCGCTAAACCATCAAGTAAGTTAAGCTGGTTAAGTTGCACCTTATTACCCGTTAACAGTTTAATGGCTTGTAGACTTTGCATGCCCGCTATCATCGCTAATACCGGGCCTATGATGCCTACTGTTTGACAGTTATTGACGGGGGGTTTTTCACTGGCGGGAAAAAGGCAATGGTAACAAGCACTGTGGTTATCTCGGGGATCTATCGTTAATTGTTGCCCGTCAAAGCCCGTTGCAGCGCCGACTATGAGCGGGATTTTATGTTGAACACAAGCCTTATTTATTAAGTAACGTGTTTGAATATTGTCCGAGCAATCAAGTACTAAGTCTACTTGTGGCAGGTAATAATTGCATAACTCTTCATCAAGCATTTCATCAATCGCTTCAATGGTGACATCAGGAAATTGTTGTTGTAATCTTTCCGCGGCAACATCGGCTTTATTTTCATTGATGTTGTCTTCGCAAAATAAAATTTGTCTCGGTAAGTTACTGATCTCAATGTTATCGCCATCAGCTATGTACAAGGTGCCAATCCCCGCAGCGGCTAAATACAAGCTTGCTGGGTTTCCTAAACCACCAACACCTAAAATGAGTACTTTAGCGTTACGCAGTGCTACTTGCCCTTGGTGGCCAATTTTATCTAGCATAATTTGGCGGGAGTATTTGAGTTGCTCTTGATTGCTTAACACGTTTTTTCCTTCAAGGCTGAGTTATATCAGTACAGGAATAAAAATAAAGGTTGCCATGGTGTGGCACCTTAGCTCCAACACTTTGCTTTGTTGGTGTCACTGCTTTTAGCGGCTAACCAGCTTTCAGAGACACTGCCTGCCTTAGTGATTTTTTCTTTTTTCCAAAAGGGTGCATCCACTTTTAAATAGTCCATGATAAATTCATTTGCAGCAAAGGCATCATGCCTATGTTTACTGGTAACACCAACAAAGACAATCTGCTCACCTATGGCGAGTTCACCAATACGATGAATTACTTTTATTTTGCCTAATTGCCAGCGCTCTTTTGCTTGGCTTATGATGTTAGCGAGTGATTTTTCGGTCATGCCGGGGTAGTGTTCAAGGGTTAAGGAGGTCACTGAATTACCGTTGTTGTTATTTCTGACCCTGCCTGTAAAGGTGACTACTGCGCCATCGGTTAGGTTATCTTTTTCAAGTAAAGCCACTTCCTCAGCCAAACTAAAATCTTCTCGTTGAATTGATATTTCCTGATCCACCTTTTCAGTAGATGTGGCTTTAATAGGCGTGGTGTCACTCGTCATCACTTTACTCATGTCAACCGCCAGTAACCGGAGGGAAAAAGGCGACTTCGTCACCGGCATTGATTAAATGATTCCCCTTAACCATGTCATGGTTTACTGCCGATAAAAGTGATGCGTGACTAAACGTTTGTTGCCACTGCTCACTTTTATTACTGAGTAGCTGTTTAATATCATCGACGGTTTGCACATCATCTGCAGGTAATGACATTTCGGCACAGTTAAGTTGCTCTCGAAGGGCGGCAAAAAAAACAATTTTAATCATAAAGTTTTCTCTTCAAATTGGGTATAAGAAGGACTTTGCCAATGACCCGACTTACCACCTTGTTTAGTCAATACCTCAATACCATGAATCATCATGGCAGGATCCGCCGCTTTACACATATCAAACAAGGTTAAACAGGCAATAGAAACCGCAGTTAAGGCTTCCATTTCAACTCCTGTTTGCCCAGTTAAGCGACATAAGCTGTTTACTTGCACTTGGTTGCTCTCACTATCAAGAGTGAAGTCTACCTGTACCTTACTCAGCATAAGCGGATGACATAAAGGAATTAAGTCACTGCATTTTTTTGCCGCTTGAATGCCAGCAATACGCGCAACAGCAAAAACATCACCCTTTTTATGTTTACCTGTGGTAATTAACTCAAACGTAGCGCGGTTCATTTTAATAAAACCTTGTGCGGTTGCGGTACGTGAGGTCATGGCTTTTTCAGTCACATCTACCATGTTTGCTTCACCTTGGTGGTTAAGGTGACTTAGCGCAGGTGCACCAAGGTTGTTAGTTTTCTTTGTCTTACTGTGAGTGGCCATTAGCCACGTGTCTCACATTGGTCAACACTGAGGTTAAGATGTGGCACAAAATTACAGGGGCGGTGGCTGTTGTCTAATTGCTCTTTAATCACTTTATCCCAAGCTGTTTTACAGGCATTGGTTGACCCGGGCACGCAGAGCACTACGGTTTTATTGGCTATGCCACCAAAAGCGCGTGATTGAATAGTTGACGTACCTATTTCACCAAGTGATACATAGCGAAAAACTTCGCCAAAGCCTTCTATCGCTTTATCAAACAAGGGCGTTAGCGCTTCAGGGGTATTATCACGGTCAGTAAAACCAGTACCACCAGTTGAGATGATCGCCTGAATACCCTCATCGGCAATCCATTTTGATACTTGTGCGCGCAGTTGGTAAATATCGTCAATAACAATCGCTTTGTCAGCTAAATTATGGCCAGCTTGTGTTAAACGCTCAACAAGGGCTTGACCGGAAGTATCGTTTTCTTCGGTACGGGTATCGGATACCGTTAAAATAGCGATATTTAAGGGGATGAAAGTTTTGCCGCCATGTCCTGACATAGGTTTATCCTTATTTGAATATACGGGTTAGTTATATAAATTAGCTATATAAATTAAGTTTATAGATTAAAACTGTTGCTTAGCTTGCTGCCACTGCTGTGGGGTATTGGTATTAAATAATATCTGTTTATTCTGGCTGATAATGCTTTGATGAGGCACTTGCGCTAACATGGATCTTACTGAGGGGCCATTTTTTTTACTTGTTTTGGTCGCCATGCCCTTTGGGGTATTCGTGCTAGCGTTTGCCAATAATTGTTCTTGACGAAAGGTTTGTGCTAAAAATACCGCCAAAAAAGCATTGTTTGGCAAATATAATGGAATATGATGGCTTTGCTTTTGGCTATCACAGAAAAAAGTCGCTTTGTGACTGAGTTCTCCTTTAAGGCGTAATTCAGCGATAGCTGAAGCAGTCATTAAGGGTAAATCAACAGGCAGTATTAATAATGCTTTGGGTTGTAAATGTTCAGGACTATTTGCCAGGAAATGAGCCAGCACACTGTAAATTCCGCCAACAGGCCCTGCGTGTGGTACACAGTCAGGAATTTGAAAATTATCACCACTAGTGACAATATCGGTTATGCCTGCATCCAAGAGAAGCTGCTTAGAAAAATTCAACATACTTACAGAGGATTGCTCTGCTTGGGTATTGGGTGTTGGAGAAGTTGTCTTTTTTTGTCGTAGTAGCTGCGCCTTATCTTGCCCCATGCGGGAAGATAAGCCACCCGCGAGCACTACCCCTAAACAATTAATTGAGTGATAAGACTTAATTGATTGAGAATACATGGTTACCCTCCAAGCATAGCTAGGTGTTTAGTGGCACCCGTGAGTTTTTCATGTAAATAGTGCGTGGCTTTTTTATCACCTAATAAGGATAATATTTTTGCTTGTAAAGGTTGTAACTCATCACTTTGTAACGCTTCTCGTAATGACAGTCCTTCTTCACCAAATAGGCATAAATGCAACTTACCACTGGAGCTAATGCGTAAGCGATTACAGCTATTACAAAAATCTTTAGAGTAGGGCATGATCAAGCCGATTTTACCTTGATAATCAGGGTGGTAAAACTCTTGAGCCGGGCCCGCAGATTTTTTTTGAATGACAGGAAGCCAGCCGTCGAGAATTAAGTTTTGCTTAATGCGAGACCCCTGCACATGCTGGCTATCGAAGAATTTTTTGTTATCACCTGTTTGCATTAACTCGATAAAACGTAGTGTTATCGGGGTATCTTTAATCCAGTCGAGATAGCTGCGAATATCTTTACCGCTGTACTCTCGCATGAGCACGGTATTCACTTTCAGTGAGGCTCTGCCATCGGCTAAGGCCATATCAATGCCATTGAGAATGGTTTTGAGTTTATCGTGCCCCGTGATGGCATGAAATTGACGAGGATCTAAGCTATCTATACTGATGTTGATGGCATCAATGCCAGCATCTAACCAGTACGGTAAATGTTGGGGTAATTTAAAACCATTACTGGTGATCGCCACGGTTTTTATGCCAGGTGTTTGTTTGCATATATTGATTATTTCAGGTAAATCTTTACGTAGTGCGGGTTCTCCGCCGGTAATGCGGATCTTTTCAGTACCCAACTCGGCGAAAGCTTGGGTAATACGTTTTATTTCAGCCAGTGATAAAAAGTCGCGCGGTTGATCGCACTGATAACCATCGGGCAAGCAGTAGTTGCAACTGAAATTGCAAACGTCAGTAATAGAGAGGCGTAGGTAAGAAAACCTACGGCCAAAGTTGTCTGTTAACATGTCACCTTTCCAAATGTAGGGAGGCTAACGCGTTTCCTTGTTAACCCTGGCAACTAAACCTATGTTTACCCTGAGGTTAGTTGCGGCATATCACAACATGAATACAGTTATATTGGCCTTGTTTAACCAAAAGATAACTGAGTGTTAGCTGTAATAGCTCGGTGTTATAAATAAGTTCTATTGTATTCATTATATATTACTTTGAGGGGAGCATGGTAATTTATTGGCGGTATTACTCTCAAGCGTAATGTGGTTAGTTCACTATTCATTCCTTGTGTAGTGAGGCGAACATTATTACTATTCATACCAATCGGCATAAGGAAGTGCTTACTCAGGAACATTAAAAGGCTCAAGAATAAGTTTAGTTGGTTAAGTCATTGAATCGTTAAGGCTTTATAAATATAACCTCTTGTAAGTCGAGCGAGTTTATCGTTTTAGAGTAACGTTTAGGGTGCTTGGGATGTACCAAAGAATAATTAAGCCCTTTACTGTAAAATATAACTGAAGGCGTAGCTGCCCTCTCATAGCAAATATAATATAATATAATATAAATGTAAGTATAAATATTTAAGCGAGTTTTTATGTCTGATTGTTGTTCAGCCCCCGGGTTGTTACCGTTTGAAAAAGCCTTAGCAAGTATGCTAGCGCAAGTGTCTCCTATTACAGAAACATTAACCTTACCCATAGACCAAGCACTCCACTCTATTTTAGCGCAAGATATTGTCAGTCCATTGAATGTACCTCCTCACGATAATTCTGCTATGGATGGTTATGCTTTTGCCCATGAAAGCTTGATGGCGAATAAAACACTCACCCTTATTGGACGTTCTATGGCGGGTGCCCCTTTTCAAGGGACATGTCAGGCGGGTGAATGTATTCGTATTATGACGGGTGCTAAAATGCCTAGCTGTTGTGACTCGGTCGAGATGCAAGAAAATATTAGTGCAGAGGGGAGCAATATAACCTTTTTGCAAGAAAAACGTCTTGGTTCTAATGTCAGAAATGCTGGCGAAGATATTAAGTTTGGCCAGCAAGTACTCCTGTCTGGTCATAAATTATCTGCTATTGATATGGGCGTGCTAGCTTCTTTGGGGGTGGCTGAAGTTGTTGTTTATCGCCAATTAAAAGTGGCGCTCATTGCCACCGGTGACGAATTGAAATTACCGGGACAAGCTTTACGAGTAGGTGATATATATGAATCTAATAGCTTTGTTTTATCCGCAATGCTTAAAAAATTGCATGTTGAGATAATCGATTTTGGCATTATTGAAGATGACTTTGAGGCAATAAAAACAGCCTTTATTAGCGCTGACAAACAGGCTGATGCGGTAATTTCTTCAGGTGGCGTTTCCGTAGGTGATGCCGATTATACTAAAACTGTGTTAGATGAATTAGGTGAAGTCGGCTTTTGGAAAATAGCGATGAAACCAGGAAAACCCTTTGCTTTTGGTAAGTTAGCCAACAGTGTCTTTTTTGGCTTACCCGGAAACCCCGTTTCAGCCTTAGTTACTTTTCATCAATTAGCTTTAGTTGCTCTGACTAAGATGCAAAATTCTCAGCCTTTAAAGCGCACACATCTAAACGTTAAAAGTACTACTGAGTTACGAAAATCTCCTGGCCGTGTAGAATTTCAGCGCGGTATTTTTTCAATAAATGATGCGGGTGAAAATATAGTTACCTCTACTGGCTCACAAGGTTCAGGAATGCTTTCGAGTCTCGCTAGAGCCAATTGTTTTATTATTTTGTCGAGTGAGCAGGGGAAAGTTATTGCTGGCGAGACCGTAAATATTCAATTATTTGATGAGTTTTTATAGACGAGTAGTACTTTATCTGGTTGTACCACTTTCATTTATACAAAGATCAAGCTAGAGTTAGGTGATACAAATGTACAATAATGTATGGTGTACAATAACCTATAAGGCTGTAGTGAATATGAAACATCGACTAAGCTTTGCTACGATTAACTTTTTAAGTGACTCGATTGTTGAAATGATCATTGATGACGATATAGAAATAACAATAGAAATGCTCGAAGAGTACGACTTATTTCTGGATCAATACTTAGGTAGTAATTTTGCTATGCTTATTAATCGAATAAATAGTTACCATTGTACGTTTGAGGCAAAAATGATAGCCGTTTCGCATGGTAAATTATACGCTATTGCAGTGGTTATTTATAACAAGGAAGCGAGAAAAGAAATTGATGCTTTATTGAAAATAAGAGCAGTTGATACTTTAAATTTAAAGGTTTTTTCAGGTTTAGAGTTAGGCTGGCAGCAAGGTTATGAGTGGCTGCAGGATGAGCTTAAATCATTAGAGGCTTAGATTCTGTCACTAAACCTCTATTTGTAAGCTTTATATTTTCACTACTTCAAACAGATAGTCCGTTTTACCCTTACAGTTGAGCAAAGCACTTATCGGCAGCAGTGAGTGTTTTTTCAATAATTTCATCACTATGCGCGGTTGATAAAAACCCCGTTTCATAAGCTGATGGCGCAAGGTATACACCTTCATCAAGCATCAAGTGGAAAAAGCGCTTAAACATTTCAGCATCGCATTGAGTTGCTTGTTCATAGCTAGTGATGGTGTTTTTATCTGCCGTAAAGAAGAAGCCAAACATTGCACCCACATAGTTGACACTTAAACTGACCCCATTGCGTTCTGCAGCAGCTTTTAAACCCATCGCCAGTTTTTCTGTTGCGGTAGCAAGCTGTTGGTGTTTATTGCCTTGTGCTAATTCATTCAGCGACGCTAAGCCAGCAGCCATAGCTATTGGATTGCCAGATAAGGTTCCTGCTTGGTAAACTGGACCAATTGGCGCAATATAATCCATAATTTCTTGTTTGCCACCAAAGGCGCCTACCGGCATGCCGCCGCCAATGACTTTGCCTAAAGTGGTTAGATCGGGCTTAATATTATAGTGCGCTTGGGCACCACCAAGGGCAACGCGGAAACCCGTCATTACTTCATCAAAAATTAATACGCTACTGTATTCATCACATACCTCACGTAAACCCTCAAGGAAGCCTTCAACGGGAGGAATGCAGTTCATATTACCCGCAACAGGTTCAACAATAATACAGGCGATTTCATTCGCATATTGTGAAAAAATCGCTTTGACTTGTTCGATATTGTTGTAGTCAACAGTCAAGGTATGTTTAGCAAAATCTGCTGGAATACCCGGTGAACTTGGTACGCCCATAGTCAGTGCACCAGAGCCAGCTTTGACTAATAAAGCATCGGCATGACCGTGATAACACCCTTCAAATTTTAATATTTTATCACGACCCGTATAGCCTCGTGCTAAACGAATGGCGCTCATAGTCGCTTCGGTGCCTGAGCTTACCATGCGTAAACATTCCATTGAGGGGACTAACTCACGTATTTTTTCAGCCATGGTTATTTCAAGCTCAGTGGGGGCACCAAAACTTAAGCCATTTTTTGCTGTTGTTACCACGGCATCAAGAATTGCAGGGTGGTTATGACCTAAGATCATTGGCCCCCAAGAGCCAACATAGTCAATGTATTCTTTATCATCGACATCATAAATATAAGCCCCTTGAGCGCGTTTTATAAAGCAAGGCGTGCCACCAACACCATTGAAAGCACGTACTGGCGAGTTAACACCGCCGGGGATAACCTTTTGAGCTTGTTCAAATAATATTTCTGATGTATTCATAAGTATTCTTCTAAAAGTTGTTATCAATCAATGTGTTAGGTTTTTTGTTTGTGAACCAATTCACGGGTTTTTCATAATTTATTAACTGGTCTTCAACACCTAAGGTTAAAGCAAATAATGCCATACGCACTAAAACACCGTTTTGTGCTTGTCTGAAAATAGCGAGGTTATCTAAGTCATTTAAATCGGTATCAAGCTCATTGGCTTCAGGGCGAGAATCACGAGGTAATGGGTGCATGATAACCGTGTTTTCTTGGCAATATTTTTGGTAAATCCGTTTATTTAAGCTGAAATGGCCACGATATAAAGCCGCTTCATCTTCACTGGCGAAGCGCTCTTGCTGAATTCTGGTTTGATAAATAACATCCGCTGACAAATTACCTGCCATCTTCTCTGTTAAAATGACTTCATGACCCGCATCACTGAGTGCGGCAATGACACTGCTAGGCATTTGTAAGGCTTTGGGGGCGACCATGGTGACTTTCACATTGTCATAGAGACTGAGTAATTTTGATAGCGAATGTACGGTACGGCCATGTTTTAAGTCGCCCATCAACACAATATTTAAATTATCTAAGCCTTTATTAAAGTGCATCATTTCTGATTGAATAGTGAAGAGATCAAGCAAAGCCTGAGTTGGGTGTTCATTGGCACCGTCACCACCATTAATTACGGGTACAGAACTTCCTTTAGCGAACTCTTCTACCGAATGCATTTGCGGATGACGCATGGTAATAACGTCTGAATAACCACTGATCACTTGCGCGGTATCAAATAAGGATTCTCCTTTACTTAAGGATGAGTTTTCTTGACCAACGGTTTCACGGACGAAGCCGCCGAGTAAATTAAATGCGGTACCAAAGCTGACACGGGTGCGTGTACTTGGCTCAAAAAACAAGTTACTTAATATAGCACCATCGAGTACATGGCAGCGTTTTGTTCTTGATGCATAAGGCGTCATTTGTGCCGACACGTGCAAAATTTTAGCAATGGCGTCTCGGTCAAATTGTGATACCGACAGTACATGGTTGCCTTCGAATTTCATCATCTTGATTTAGTTACATTGCATAGAGATAATTTGCCAAGAATATAGCATAAAACGCTAACCTTGGCGAATGCTAAGCCGCGTTTTAATGGACTGTCCTGACAGTGCTTAATATGGCGGCCATAATAAAAATATTTAAGTGCATCATGATAAAAAGGCAGGGCTATACCACTTGCTTTAATCGTCTTGGTAGTAAGTTCAATAATGCGAGTAGCCCTAGCAAACTATAAACACTACCACCACTTGATATCTGCTCGGTAGTAGTTGCGGTAGCGTCATCGGTGGAACTATCAACTGAGGTATTAACTAAGGTATTAACCGAGGAGTCCATCGCAGGCGTAAAGACTACATTCTTTAAATAGCCCCTACCTTCGCTTTCACTCACTAAAGCACTTTGTTTATATAGCCAGGTTACCTGATGATAACCCTCCGGAAAATCGGTTATTGTTATGTTGTTGTAAGCTACCTCACCATAAATAAAGTCGTACCGCTTACCGTCAACAATGACATACAGTGCGTCATCAGGATTATCGATAGCTTCAATATCGGTTTCGCAAGAAACGGCCCAGTCAAATGATAAGCTACCGGCTCCGGTAAATGTTAGCATGACCGAACTTTCTTGGTTACCCGTAATATCACCACTGATAATTGCCGCGTCGCTAGGATCAAGTTGCCAGTTTTGATCGCCGCCACTATACCAATGTAATTCAGTTGAACCACTGGACAACTGTGCCTTGATAGCACTATTTTGCGCAATAGCTTGGGCGCTAATATTAGCAATACTGGTTGAAATGCTTACCTCATTACTGGCAATGATTACTTGTGTATTATGTTGACCAATTGTGCTGGCATCAAAGTTCACTTGCAGTTGACAGCTTTGCTTTGCCGCCAAGCTAGTGCAGCTATCGCTATTTAGACTAAAGTTTGAGTCGCTAGTTGCATCATCTTGTAGAGTAAAGGTTAAGTTAGCGCTAAGATCGCTATTATTGTTAACCGTTAAATATGTGGTTTGGGTGATGTATTGTCCGGTTATGACAAAATCATAGTTCGACTCAATCGCTACACCTTGCGTGATGCTAGTTATCCAGTCAGTGAAGTTACCAACGCGAGAGTATACGTCTGGAAATTCGGCTTGAGCACACCCAATACCGTAACTGACAATACCTATTTGTTGCCAGCCTAAATTGGTATTGACCAATAGGGGACCACCACTGTCACCTTGACATGAGCCTTTACCACCACCGTCAAAAGCAGCACATATCATACTATCGGTGATGTCTATGTTATCAACTTGAGCTAATTTTTCTTGGCATTCGTCATTGCTAAGTAAAGATAATTCAACTTGTTGTAAGGTATCTTGCAAACTACTATCGGGGGATTCTTCATTTGAGCCGTAAGCGATAATATTACCCCAGCCAAGCACCGTTGCTGTGCTATTTTCTTGTGCTAAAGTTTTACTGTCGGCAAAGTCAATTAAGGTAACGGCGGCATTTTCAATTGTTTCCGTTAATTCAAGGATGGCGATATCGTTATTAAAATCGGCACCCTCATTATATTCAGGGTGTATATAAATACGGCTAATAGTTTTGGTCTTATTGGCGCCATCGGCTAAGTTATATTCGCCAATATTCAC
The DNA here is from genome assembly GCA_037132835.1 of Colwellia sp. GTDB lineage: Bacteria > Pseudomonadota > Gammaproteobacteria > Enterobacterales > Alteromonadaceae > Colwellia. The sequence goes on from JBAHZW010000093.1 coordinate 48,786, forward strand.
TTTAAATAAGTCGGTACTAATATCTTCGACACAATGAGCGGCCGTGAGCAGCCATTTTTCGCCGATAAAGCTTGCGCCACAAACAAGGCCTTGCGCAGAAGGATCTTGTATTGAAATATTTATTGTGGCGATGCTATTCAGGTTATTAAGTAAAATAACACCGTCACTTTGACTGACCGCGATGACGGGGATGTTACCCGAAAAATTTACGCCTAAAGTACCTTGAATGTCACCAGTGATATTGTTGTAGATAATTACACCAAGACCACCACTGGCTTGGCAATTATTTGCTTTGACGGAGAAATCTATCTCACCTCGGCGAATTAAACATATTTTATTTGATGCAGCAAGACATTGGCTATCACCAATACCACAATCAACCATAGCCGCACTCGCTTGACCGGTAGGGCTATAGGAAAAATAATTGCTGTCATAAGTGGTGTCATCAACCACTAATGAGGTGGTGGTTTCAGCGTAGGTATATACCAGAGCCGACATCCAAGGCCAATCCCCCTCGGTCGTAAGTTCACCACCGACAATTTTGGTGGTTGCACTCAGTGAAACAGCATCGCTACTGGCGTGCGTTAGTGGTAAGGATATGGTAAATGTTAATATCGCTAATAAAAAGTTATTCATTAAAATACACCCTCACCAAGGAGAGGCTTGTACTTGGTAATATATTAATAATCAGTAGATTATGACTGTTACTTATCATGGTAAGTTTCAATTTATGAAGTCTCACACTCGGTGGGTATTATTTGTTGGTATCTTTAATGTTACATGGGTTTAACATAAACTAAAATGATTACTGCAAATAATATAAGTACGGGTACTTCATTGAATATTCGGTAGAAGCGTCCTGAGCGGGTGTTTTTATCTTGGGTAAAGGTGTTAACTAACTTAAAGCAATAGCCATGGTAGATAAACAGTAGAATGACCAAGCTTAGCTTGATATGCAACCATTTAGCGGTCATAAACCAAGCATTGCCATAGGCATAAATAAGGGCTAAACCTAAGGCTAGGGTTAAAATGGCAAAAGGTGAAATAAAGTAAAGTAAACGCTTTTCCATGCCTTTTAGTTGTTGGGCTACGTCGGTTGAATCTGTTTCTGCATGGTTAACAAACAGGCGTGGTAAGTAGAATATCCCTGCAAACCAAGCGACCATGAAAATAACATGGAATGCTTTGAACCAAAGAATATTGTTAATGATAAATGTGTTCATGGCAGAAATTTTCCTTCAACTAAATAGACTCTAAGTTGCTCAAAAGTGACTAAGCCAAGACAGTGATTAATATCATTGTCATAAATATAGACAGCGCCAGCGCGTTGTTCTACTAAAGCTAAATAAGCTTCTGCTAAGGTCTCTTGATGATGCAGTGGTATGAGTTTATGTAGCAGCAGATTTTTAGCGTGACTCTGTTCAATATCCATGCCTTCAACGTCAGCAATATCAGCATTATATTGCGCCCAATAATAGCGATTAACCTTGGTCACTGGATCAGGCTCGGAATTGATGATTAATCGTGACTCTTGCTCATTCATCAGTTCGCCAATAATAGCACGAGTACTTGCTTGTTCTAAAATCAATAAGTTGTCTTTCATCACCGCTAAAACGCCAATATTTTGCAATGACTCTTCAATAGGCGGTTTGTGGTAGAGTAAATTTTGCACATCTAATTGCATGGTAAAGATAGATTTATTTTTGCAAAGCTGCCTCGATACTATGCTAGCGATAGCAATAACAATCATGGCGGGCAACACCAATTCAAATTGATTAGAGAGTTCTACAACGGTAAGCAGCGCCGTAAGCGGGGCATTTAAACTGGCGGCCATGAAGCCAGCCATCCCCATTAAAATAAAAGCATTACCTAGGTGTTCACCGGGTAATATTTGTATAGCAATAGCACCGACAAAAGCACCAGTAACCGCGCCAATCCCCATAGTCGGCCCAACAATTCCACCCGGGATACCTAAACCTAAAGCAAACATTGTCATTAATAATTTAGCGATAAGTACGCTGAATAAAAATCCGAAGGATAAATTATTAATTAAAGCAGCATCAATGGGACTTGAGCCGGTGCCCATAGCCCCAGGCACTAAATAACCCAATGTACTGGTAATAAGAGCGGCAAGTAATAAACGTGGCACTATATGGTACTTAGCGCTTTTTTTGATGATTAATACGAGGTACTTATTAAACCCTGCTGCTAATATGCCTAATATGATGGCTAAGATAACTAATGAAAAATAGTGCTGTTGTTCAAGTGCAAATGTATGAAAATACTCGAGGTTATGACGGTTCTCAAAAAAACCACGAGTAATTAAAGAGCCCACAATAGCAGCAAGCATAACGGGCACAAAAATATGAACCTTATATTCACGCATGATGACTTCCATCACAAAAATAACGGCAGCGATAGGTGTGTTAAAGGTAGCCGCTATACCTGCTGCTATGCCACAAGCACAGAGGGTTCGGATACTATTATAAGGTAGTTTTAAAAGGTGACCTAAATAACTACTGCAGGCAGCGCCAAGATGTACTGCGGGGCCTTCTCTGCCAACAGAAAAGCCAGAAGCGAGTGCTACAGCACTGCCCCAGAACTGGTTAAGGGTATTTTTAAAAGGCATGACCCCATGAGCGACTTTTAATCGGTGTAGTACAAAAGGAATGCCCGTGCGCAGGTATTTATAACCAGTAAGCCACCCCATCAGTAAGATAATAACAGCACCAATGAGGGGTAAATCAAAACGACTTATTTCCGCTAAACTGTTATAATAGTCGCGTTTTATCAGGTAAAATTGTTGGATCTCTTCAATAGTTAGGGTAAATAACACCACTAATAAAGCGGAAGCGCAGCCACCCATGATGGCGAGTAAGCATATTTGCCACGATGTTTTTGGCAAAGCTAATTGTTTTCTTATTGATGCGATTGATAATATCATTACAGGATTATAATACTTTACAAATGAAATGGTTAGAAAAAATAAATTTTAGCGTAGTCATTGATCGCTTAGGCAGTTTTAAATCGGCTTTATTGTTATTCACCGTGATAGGGCTTTGCCTCTTTATCGGCTATCGTTTAGGGAATTACCATCATCAATTTCAAGTGACTAATCTTGAACTGCAACAGCTTAGATTAACTCAACTATATCAGCAGTATGAAGAAAATATTGCCCGTATACATGGTTTGGAAGTTGAATTAGTTGTTGAAGAATTGGCCAATAAACAAGCGCAAGAGCTACTTAAAGCGTTAGCAGAGAGAAAGTTTGAAGTAAAAAAACAGCTGGCCTTTTATGAAAAAGTCATGGCACCAGAAAAACAAGCACAAGGCTTACTCGTAGAAAGCGTACAAATAATTGCGACAAGCACGGCACAAAAATATCAATTTAAAGTGATTTTAGTGCAACAGCGATTAAAGCGACGGTATAGTAAAGGTTATATTGAAATAGAGTTTAAAGGTCTGCAAGATGACAAGGCAGTTAGCTTTGCCTTGACAGACGTGGCAACCTTGAGCAAAAAAGATCTTAAATTTAGTTTTCAATATTTTCAAATTATCAGTGGTGAATTTACCTTACCGGCTAGCTTCTCACCTGAAGACATTATCGTCTCAGCTATTTTAACTAAATCTCGTTGGCAAAAATATGCCAAGAAAGAAAAGAGCGTCATATGGCAAGTTAGCGAATAGTCGCTAATTAAAGGAATTGAATAATACTTGACTAAATTAGTCAGGTTTAAGATAATTAGCTTTGTTGATATCCACCTACGTTAAAGCGTATTTTTTGTACTTTATAGTACTAAGTAGAGCACTATGTCAAACCCTGAATTACCTATTAAATTTACCGATGCTGCCGCGAATAAAGTCCTGTCGCTTATCACTGAAGAAGAAAACCCTGCGCTTAAATTACGTGTTTATGTTACGGGTGGCGGTTGTTCAGGTTTTCAATACGGTTTCACTTTTGATGAAAAAGTGAATGAGGGAGATATGACGATAGAAAAACAAGGTGTTGTTATGGTCATCGACCCAATGAGTCTGCAATATCTCGTTGACGGAGAAGTGGATTATCTTGAAAGCCTAGAAGGGAGTCGTTTTGTCGTGAATAACCCTAATGCAACGACCACTTGTGGTTGTGGTTCATCATTTTCTATCTAATACCATTTTAGGCTAAAATCTTTTATGCTTGGTTGAATCGTTTTTGCTTAGAATGACTAGGCTAGATGCTATTTGGCCGCCCTTAAAACCGCTTTAAAGTGAATGAATTGATAAAATACTTGAATGAGAGGTGTTTAGAGGGTGTTGGCATAACCATTGCTATGATTAATTAAATGTAATGGTTATTGTAACGCTTAAAGTTAAGTCAGTGCGAAAATAAACTTAATCTTAATCACTTTCGTGCCGATAAAAAGCAGTAAGCTAGGGGCTGTTGATCTTTCGAGATTGTTTTTGCAGCGAATTGTTGGGTATTTATACAAGGCAGAGCCTTTGTAATGTGGTTATTCCACATAAAAAGGTGATAACGCCGTAAAAATGACCAACAAACGCTGTCTGAAAGAT
>JBAHZW010000063.1:0-8214 GCA_037132835.1 Colwellia sp.
ACTGTCGCCAGTACATTCTTCAGGGTCACTGGGATCAATAATAACTGTACCATTACCACCATCGTCTTCTGATGAGCCTCCGCCGCATGCGGACAGACAACCAATTAAAGCGAAAGCAATTAAATATTTCATTAACATAAAACACACCATTTATTAGTTTTAACGAACAGCGGTTATTTTACCCGAATTCTGAGGAAATTAATATGAATAACATAAGTAATACACTTACTTATATTTTTATCAGAACGGGCAGTGCTGTTATCTAAGAAAGGTAAGGCGAAGCAAAAAAGCAAGTAAAAAAGGCCTGTCAGCTTTAATTAACAGGCATTAGGGGGATGCGCGGCCTTTTTGTCATGATAAATACGGGCAGTGATTAATCAACCGTGCGGATATAACTCATTTCAGTAAAGGTAATTTTACTGGTGGTGAAATAATCAGCGTAAAATGCTGCCCAATCACCATGCTTATCGCCGCTAGCTAGTTTATCACCAATCTCAAAACCACCAATATTTTCAGGATATTGTGCTTGGTGATAGTTACCAAATTTAAAGTAAGATTCTGATGAATCAGCCACGGTGATCGAATCAATGGCTAACCCGTTAATTTTAACGGTAATGACTCCGTGATCATTCTCTTCTTCAAAATAAAAGCTTTCACCTGATGTTATCGTGGTTAACAAATGTTTAGTTTCACCGTCACCGTCTGGGTTAGCTAAGCGAATATAGACATCGAATATACCATTCATCGCTACACTATCAGATTCAGTACCGTCGGGAGCGTTTTTAAAGCCACCTTCATCTAAATCGGAAATATATAGCTTAGTAATTGTTGCGGTATCAGCCGCGTGATGTTGTGCAACAATAGTTTTAGCACCATCATCTAGCTGTATAGTGATTTTTGCTTTAAATAGTTCGTAAATTTCAGTCATACCGACACGGTAGTCACCACTCGGTTTTACTTTAAGTTCGTGCCGCCAGCCATTACCGTTTGCAGTGACATGCTGTGCCGCTAAGGCATCAAAGGTCATTTTAATGGGGAAGTCGGTGCCGGTAATAAGGTGAGCATCTTCATCAATCATTCCGTTCTCGACTTCATAGACCTCAGAGTATGGCGTACAGGTGCCATTATAAAGCATTTGACCAAGGACATCGCACTCCTTAACATCACTACCGTTATCCGTTGCGAATGCAAGAGCATAAACTTCGGCCGTGCACTCTTCCGTGCCATGGGGACAATGGGCTTCATTTTCGTCGGGTTCAGTCATAACTATGTCACGATCATTTTTTGTCGATGAGCCACCAGAACATGCAGATAAACAACCAATTAAAGCGATAGAAATTAAATATTTAATTAACATAATACACACCATTTATTAGTTTTAATGAGCGGAATTGGTATTATTTTATCTGAAAACTGAGGATATTCATATTAATGAAAGTACTCCGGCATAAATATGGCGGAAAAATTTGTTGTTTTATCCGATAAAATAAAAAAATGCTTCCCGATTAAATTATTTCAGGGGGGATTACCTCGCTAGCTATTGCCCTGACTCGCTTATGTTTTTTTGTTATTTAAAACGGTAATGAATCTGTAAAAAAAGTTTAACGATAAGCTGGTAATCACGCCAAATTCTGATAATCTGGTAGCTGATTATTTCCCGTTATTATTTTTTGTATCACCTTAAAATAACTTGATAATTAAATTATCCACATATAATAAAAATACAAACATTGTGTATTAAAAAGCCCAAATACTCCGCTTTTTTCAATGAAAACAAGCTATTACACCTAAAGAGTCAGCTTTGCCTTTTGCAATTGTCTGATTATTTTTCGTACTTGAACACAAAGTTATCCACAGCCTAAATCAATAAAGCCTATTGATATAGTGGAGCCTTTCTTCGCTTTGTGGCATGCTTAACCATCTTTAGTTTATTTTAGTCGCTTCACCTATTTCTTATGACAACTCCTGTAACCTTTGATGTTGCTAATAACATCCAATCTCCTTTAATATTGGTCGATGGCTCTTCGTATTTATTTCGGGCATATCATGTTCCCTATTTACAAGCGCTTTCAACCTCAGACGGTCAGCCTACGGGGGCAATTACTGGCGTATTAAATATGCTCCGTAGTTTAAAAAAAGATTATCCCAATGGAAACATCATTGCGATTTTTGATGCGAAAGGAAAAACCTTTCGTAATGATATGTATCCAGAGTACAAAGCGAATCGTCCTCCTATGCCTGACGACTTACGTAGCCAAATTGCACCGTTACACGATATTATTAGTGCCATGGGCTTACCGTTGTTAGTTATACCCGGTGTTGAGGCTGATGACGTTATAGGCACATTGGCAAAACAGGCCGATGCCTTAGGTATTGAAACCGTTATTTCTACCGGCGATAAAGATATGGCCCAGTTAGTCACTGAGCATGTTCGCTTAATTAATACCATGACCGATGTAGAACTGGATGTTGCTGGCGTGAGTGAAAAATTTGGCGTTCGCCCTGATCAAATTATCGACTACCTTGCTTTAATGGGCGATAAAGTTGATAACATCCCTGGCGTTGTTAAATGTGGTCCCAAAACAGCGGTAAAATGGCTAGCAGAACATGGCACTCTTGATGAAGTGATTGCTAATGCAGATAAGGTGAAAGGAAAAATTGGGGAGAACCTGCGTGAGGCATTAGAGCAACTACCACTGTCTTACCAATTGGCTACCATTAAGTGTGACGTTGAATTAGCGCATACCGCAGCAGAATTGAAAGCTAACTCACCAGACATTGAAACCTTAACTGAGCTTTATACAAAATTTGAATTGAAACGTTTATTGGCCGACTTAAGCAAAAGTGGTAGCGGTGCTGGTTCGTCAACTAAAGCAAGCTCAACTTCATCTTCTCCATCAAATAATACGGCTGCAATTAGCGCGGTTGCCGTGGCTGAATGCCAATACGATGTTATTTTAGACAAAGCACTCTTTTCTCAGTGGTTGAAAAAGCTACAAAGCTGCGATGCTTTTGCCTTTGATACTGAAACAACCAGTGTTGACTACATGAAAGCTGAGCTGGTGGGTGTTTCTTTTGCTATTGAAGTGGGCAAAGCCGCCTATGTCCCCTTAACACACGATTATATTGATGCACCAGAGCAACTTGATAAAGACTGGGTATTGGCGCAATTAAAGCCGCTACTTGAAAGCACTGACATTAAAAAAATTGGTCAAAACCTTAAGTATGATGCCAACGTACTAAGCAAATATGATATTGCGATACAAGGCATAGCGTTCGATACTATGCTTGAGTCCTATTGTTACAATAGTGTAGCCACGCGTCATAATATGGATGCACTGGCACTTAAATACCTAGATTATAAAACAGTACACTTTGAAGATATTGCGGGGAAAGGCGTTAAACAGCTTACCTTCAACCAAGTTGATGTTGAAAAAGGCGGTCACTATGCCGCAGAAGATGCTGATATCACTTTGCGTTTACATAAAGCTATATTCCCTGCATTAGCGCAATCTAAGTCGCAACTGGCTGTTTTCAATGATATTGAAATGCCATTACTACCCGTACTTGCACGTATGGAGCAAACGGGGGTGTTAATTGACCGTGATATTTTAGCGGATCAAAGTTTACACTTGGGTCAACGATTAGCGGAGCTAGAAATTGAAGCACATAATTTGGCTGGAAAAAGCTTTAACTTGGCTTCACCAAAGCAGTTGCAACAAATACTGTTTGAAGAGTTAAAAATTCCAGTTATCAAAAAAACCCCCAAAGGCGCACCTTCAACAGCCGAAGAAGTGTTGCAAGAGTTGGCACTTGATTATCCGTTACCTAAAGTCATTTTGGAAAACAGAGGCTTGAGTAAACTTAAGTCAACTTACACCGACAAGTTACCATTAATGGTTAGCGACAGAACGGGGCGTTTACATACCTCTTATCACCAAGCGGTAACAGCAACTGGCCGTTTATCTTCAACCGATCCAAACTTACAAAATATTCCTATTCGCAGTGAACAAGGTCGTAAAATTCGCCAAGCTTTTATTGCCCCCCCCCATCATAAAATAGTGGCGATAGATTACTCACAAATAGAATTACGCATCATGGCACATTTATCTAACGATAAAGGTTTAGTGACAGCCTTTAGTGAAGGCAAAGATATCCACAGAGCCACCGCCGCTGAGATTTTTGCCGTTGAGCTTGACGAAGTGACTGTCGATCAACGTCGCAGTGCCAAAGCCATTAATTTTGGTTTGATTTATGGCATGTCAGCCTTTGGCTTAGCTAAACAGTTAAATATTGGTCGTCAGCAAGCGCAAAAATATCAAGATAAATACTTCCAGCGATATCCTGGGGTATTAACCTACATGGAAGAGACTCGTCAGCTAGCCAGTGAACAAGGCTATGTTGAAACACTGTATGGCCGTCGCTTATATTTACCCGAGATTAATGCAAAAAATGGTATGCGTAAAAAAGCAGCTGAGCGTGCTGCCATTAATGCGCCAATGCAAGGTACCGCTGCTGATATCATTAAAAAAGCCATGCTGGCAGTCGATGCATGGTTACTTGAGCAAAATGATGACCGTATTAAAATGACCATGCAGGTGCACGATGAATTGATTTTTGAGATTCATGAAGATATCGTCGAGCAGACCACGAAAAAATTGGTTGAATTGATGAATGACGCGGTAGAGTTGAACGTGCCGTTAATTGCTGAAGCGGGTATTGGTGACAACTGGGATGAAGCCCATTAGCGCCAATAAAATGCGTTAATATAGTTATTCACTATTTTGCTCATTTTGTGCTGTTGCCCCATAGCTTCTGAAGGGCGCTGAGCTAAGCGTTAGAGTAGCGCTCTTTATTGCCTAACCAGCGCTGAATTAAGGCTTGGGCACACTCAGGGTGCTGACGTGATAAGAGGTAGGCTTGCTGCTTTATTGCCGGAATTAAATAGCCGTCACGTAGCAGGTCGGCTATTTTCAGATCAGCTAAGCCCGTTTGCTTAGTGCCTAATAATTCACCCGGCCCTCTAATTTCGAGATCTTTTTCTGCAATAACAAAACCATCATTACTTTCTCTTAGTACCGCTAAGCGCTTAGTTGCGGTTTTAGTCAGTGGAGCCTTGTAGAGTAATACGCAGTGTGAAGCGACCGAGCCACGGCCAACACGGCCACGTAATTGATGTAATTGCGCTAGACCTAGTCGCTCAGGGTTTTCGACCACCATTAAGCTTGCGTTGGGTACGTCAACACCAACCTCAATGACTGTGGTGGCAATAAGTAAATGTAACTCCCCTGCTTTAAAGCTGTCCATTACCGCTTTCTTTTCATCGGATTTCATACGGCCATGTACTAAGCCTATTTTTAATTCAGGTAATTGACCTTGCAATAAAATAGCCGTGTCTTCGGCAGCTTGGCACTGTAAAACCTCAGATTCTTCAATTAAAGTACATACCCAGTACGCTTGTCTACCATCGTTAACACAACCTTGGCGTATACGTTCAATGACATCATTACGGCGTAAATCGGGTAAGGCGACTGTGTTAATGGGGGTGCGCCCCGGGGGCAGTTCATCAATAATTGAGGTATCTAAATCAGCATAAGCTGTCATTGATAACGTCCGCGGAATAGGGGTAGCTGTCATGATTAATTGATGGGGATATTTATTATCAAAAGCGCCTTTTTCACGTAATGTCAGGCGTTGATGAACACCAAACTTGTGCTGCTCATCAATAATAATCAGTACCAAGTTTTTAAAAATAACATCCGCTTGAAACAAGGCATGGGTGCCAATAACCATTTGCATTTCGCCACTTGCTATTTGCGCTAACGCTTGCCTTTTGGCTTTAGCTTTGGTTTTTCCAGCCAACCAACCGACATTTATCTTAAGGGAAGTAAACCAGTGAGCAAAGGTAATAGCATGTTGCTCAGCCAAAATTTCAGTGGGGGCCATTAAAGCAACCTGATAGCCTTCACTAATTGCTGTTAATGCAGCAAGCGCCGCCACTAACGTTTTGCCAGAGCCAACATCGCCCTGTACTAAGCGCATCATTGGCTGACTTTTAGCGAGATCTGTTTTTATTTCATCAACCACCCGTGCTTGCGCATTGGTTGGCGAAAATGGCAGAGCGTTAAGAAATTTTCGATTAAGTTTTTCGTCACCTAATAGTGCTACTGAATCATGTAGATCGCTATTTTGTCTGAGTTTGAGCATACTTAAATTATGGGCAAGCAATTCTTCTCTAATTAATCGCTGTTGAGCGGGATGACGACCTTGCTCTAATTGCTCTACCGATACGTCAGGTGGCGGTCTATGAATGATAGTTAAGGCTTCACTAAGCGAATAGTGCTCATTAAATAGTGCGGGGGGTAATAACTCTTCAACTTGACCTCGCTGTAATCTAAGCAATGCTTGCTCGGTTAAATTACGGAGTGAAACTTGCCTCAGGCCATCGGTACTGGGGTAAACAGGTGTTAGCGTTTCTTCAACGGGTGTTAATACGCTATCGTTATCAAGGGCTTTATATTCGGGATGAACCATTTGATAACTACGCGGGCCACGCTTTACTTCGCCGTAACAGCGAATGGTTTTGCCAATCGCTAAGCTGTTTTTTTGGCTAGCAGAGAAACTGAAAAAGCACAGTTGAATACTGCCAGTGCCATCATGCAAGGTAACGACAAGCATACGACGTTTACCATGGGTTATTTGGCTGTCGGTGATCTCGCCGATGATATTGGTTGAGGTGCCAATGAATAAATCACGTACCGTGGTGACACGCGTTTTGTCTTCGTAACGTAGGGGGAGGTGAAAGAGCATATCTTGCACCGACAACAAGCCAATTTTGGCGAGTTTATTGGTTAGGCTTGGTCCAACACCTTTGAGCGTGCTCAGTGGCACTTGTGATAACTTGCTCAGTCCTTCCAAAGACATATAATTATCCTTAGTCTCTAATCATCAATATGCTGCCAAGCACTTTTGTTCATTTGCATTTTTTGCCACCATGCTTCATTTGCGACAATTTGACCTGCTGCATCAATTTCAGGGTAAGGTAAGCCTTTTCGTTGACAGGCTTCTGCAAAAATAGGGTGACCCCCTTCAAATAAAGTGCGCTGACGACGTTCATGACTCAAGCGCGGTTTTTTATACATACCCGCCGCAACACGCTGGCGTTGGGCTTCATATAACACTACGGAGCAGGCAACAGAAACATTTAATGACTGCACCATACCAACCATAGGAATGACAATGTCTTGGTCGGCAAGCGTTAAAGCGGACTCGGAGGCGCCAAATTTTTCTTGCCCTAAAATAATTGCGGTAGGTTTAGTGTAGTCAATCTCTCTAAAATCTACGGCCGTGTCAGACAAGTTAGTGACTAACACTTGCATGCCTTGCGCTTTTAACGCCGCTATGGCGTCGGCTGTTTTATGATAGTTATGTACATCAATCCAGTTTTGACTACCCGCAGCACTCCCACCACGTACTTCAGCTTCGTCACTTTTCCAAACCGCATGCACATCACTAATGCCAATGGCATCACAGGTGCGAACGACAGCGGCTAAGTTATGTGATTTATGCAAACCTTCCATGCACACGGTTAAATCTGGCTGACGTGTATCTAACATGGTGTTTATTCGGTCGAGTCTTTCTGGGGTCATTTTGAGTAATCTTTAAAAATACTAATAAAGGTAAAAGCATAGGTTATACCAATCTGCATAAGAAAGTATTCTTTTAGTGAGATTTAAAAGGATTAGAGGCTAGGCTTTGATTGAAGAGCAATGGGTTATTAAAATTAATACCTTGTACTTGGCGATTTTTTCTCCGTATAAAATAGACCACCCAATTAGCGGTAATAAGTAGCATCCTTGTACAAATCAATAACGCAGCCTAGCAGCCTTTGTAATGTGGCTATTCCACATAAAAAGGTGATGACGCCGTAAAAATGACCAACAAACGCTGTCCGAAAGATTCGGCTAAAAGCGTTTTTTCATTGTTGAGACGTGCTTGCGTAGACTGACTAGGCTACATGCGACTCGCCGCGAATAAAACGCTTTTAGCTCGAACAAAATTTAACCGCGAAAGATCAACAACCCCTACTATTGATACAATTTTTGCTTGTGCTAATGTCGCCAATATTACTCTAAAGGATCACTCTTTTATATGGAGCCTGTTTTAGTTAACGCTTGGCAGTTCCATAATACCGTCAATTTCAATATCAACATC
>JBAHZW010000020.1:0-5479 GCA_037132835.1 Colwellia sp.
ATATTCGTTATTGCCAACATCATTTTGTGTTTTGCCGAAGTGTTAGCTGAATGCACGTAGATAGTGGGCGGTGCAAAGCCTTGGGTAAAAACAACCTCTTCAATCCAAAGTAATACGTCGTAACCTGTACCATGTTCATCATCACCTAAATCGTGATCTAAACTGATTTCAGTCACTATATTTTGTTTGAGTAAGGCAATCGCTTCTTCTGGCCAATATACTCGGTGCCAACCTGATGGGGTTTTTCTTTCATCATCTAAATAAACTTTCATTATTTACCTGCTGTTTTATTTAACAATACTTATATAGATTTTCTTTATGGTTAACGAGAGAAGTAAAATAGGTATGCCGATAATAAACGTTGTCTGGCACTGTGCTAAATTGTTTAGCTAAGCGTTTATTTAAATAACGTTGAAATTTCACCTTTGACATTATGCCGCCACTTGAACCACCATCATTCCCTGCGAATACGAAAATATAGGCCTGCTCTTCAATATAACGTTCAATTTTATCGACGCCGCTAGAGAAGCACTCATTGATTAACAGTTCTGCTAAGGAAACGTACTTTATTGGAGTATAATCATCACGCACATGATCAATAATATAATGGTTGTCATGAGTTACTGTATGAAAAACTTCAAAAGGAGCGTTCATATCCCAAAGCTTATCATTTGGTGTAATAATACCTGAGAAATCAATCCATACATCTGCGCTGTCACGATTAACAGACCATTTGAAGCGTGAATTTAAACCAACAACAGTATATATATCGCAATTTTCTGAATTATTGGTATCGCCTATTGAACATAATTGGAACTTTAACTTGCCTTGATAGCGTGGAGAGTTAATCCAATCACGAAATACTTTTCTTGCATCACTTTTCATAGTAAACCTTTATAAATACTCACAAGGGAAACCTTTCATACCATTGCAAAAAGAATCGCTTAACGAAGTGTAGATTTAATATTTTTCCTGTATCAACCACTTCACCGACTATTCTATTTACTTGGCCTTCAATCTCTCGAATATTGCCTGCTTCTTGCTGGCTAATAAAAGAGACTATTTCATCGGATAATTCATAACCTCTCTTAAAAGAAAAATGTTGAGATAACCGCTTTTTTAATGTGATTTCAGGCTGTGAAATAGTTGCCTGCTTACATCGGGTTAATAAGTGTTTTATATTTGATACAGGTAATTCTTTTATTAGTCTATCAGCGGTAAAAACAACCAAGATTTCTCCTGAAAATAATATTGACAAAATACGGTTTAATTCTGCTTGAGCATCAGTATGCTCATAACCAAAGCACAGTAAATATTGCATGTCGTCAAGTAGTAAACAGTCGAGTTCTCGGTAACTTTCTTTAAATTTAGTTAACTCAGTTTGAGATCTTGCTTGTCGATAGCTAGTAACAAAGCGCTCGGTATGTATTTGCTTAATTCTTATATTTGGCTGTTGTTCTAACAACTGATTGCCAATGGAATTTAGCAAATGTGTCCCACCTAAACCATTTTCAGAATATATCCATAACCAGTTATGCTGGTTATCAACTTGAGTCACACAGTGTATGCGGCTTGATAAGCTTCTTTGTTAGACTCTCCAACCATAAAATTATCAAAGGTTTTATCTTATCTAATATTTCTTTCTTCAAAATCCATCAGTACCAGCTATTAATGTTATTACTTGATAAAAAGACTATATCGTGAGTTGACGACAAAGTTTGTCGCCTTACTGTTAGATACTCTTATTTCTGATATTGGTATGGAAGAGTTTCGTGAGTAAAGAAATAGAACTATTGAAGTTTGGCTATTGAGGCAGGATACTAAATATGAAGGATATGTTAGAGGGGGAAATCACAGAGTTATCTGAGAATATCTTATTTCTCTTAATAAAAGTGTTGAAATGGAAAGATCCTATAAATAATGAGAAATACTTAGATGATATAAATCAATTGATATTTGCTGTTCAGCATTACCCTACTAAGGTTAAGAAAAGATCTATAGATTATGCCAAGTGGATGATTACTGATTGGTTAGTATCCGAAAATCATTTCAATAAGTTATTCAACCGTCAGTTTAAAAGTTATCTAAACCTACCTGAGATATTAAGCAACTCAGACTGCTACACTAAAATTAATAGCCTTGCTCCACTGATCGCCTGTGACGTTGTCTTGAATAAATTTGAAGATATTCGAGATTACTTATAGTGAGAGCACTTATTAATAGAAAGACTATATCGTGAGCTAGCGACAAAGTTTGTCGCCTTACTGTTAGATACTCATATTTCTAATATTGGTAGGAGATATTATGGATAAGGCTAATTTTTATTGTTATGCCGCAGGAAAAGAAAGTGAATCTATTTGTAGTGATATTAATGGCGAAGTCAGTGGTGTAGATTGGCACTTAGGTAGCTTAGACCACAAGGAATTTACCCAGAAAATAAACAATGCAGATTTAGTGATTATTATCGCTAACCTCAATAACTTTTCAGAGGCAAGTAACGTTGAGTTTATGGTAAAGCTTGCTGAAAAATTGAAAGTGCCAACATTAGTGTATTCTCTCTTCCCTATAAAGCTTATTTCTCAAGTTAATGAGAAAAGAGCGTGGTTAGCGCAACTTGATAATATTAGTAAAGCAACGGTACTTATAGTATTGGATGGTGACTTACTGGGAAATTGCATGAATAAAGCAACCTCTCTCACTCAACACTATATTAGTGAGGGAGTTGATCATTTATCAACCAAATTGATAGTGGCGATTAGGGCTGTTATTGATCCCGTAATAAGACAAGATTTAATTGGTGTTGATTTCGCTGATTATCGCTTAGCTTTTGCTAACAAAGGTTTTTATCAAACTAAAGAGTATTCTTATGAGGCTTTAAATCAGGCTGAGGTAAATAATGATAATTGGTTACAAGCAAAGGTGATTTTCGTAACGATATATTTAAATCGTAAAGATGCTATTGATGTTTATTCTGAAGTCTCAACATCTGTATGTAATATGCTGAAAGAAAGTCATGCCCGATTGTTGATTACCCCTGTTATAGAAGGGCGAGTACAAAATAAGGCTGTGATCACTATAATTTATAACTAACTACTTTTAATGAAAAAATAAAAGGAATACTAATGAATGATAATTTTAGAGAGTGGGCATGTTCTTTTTCAGGCTGTGATGGAGGAAATGTAGATGCTGATATTTGGCTATGTGGTATTGAGTGGGGTGGTGCAAGTCATGGAGATTACTATAAAAAAGGGCTACCTGAAGAGTTAGTAAATGGAAAAGTTGAACTTTCTTTAAACAAGTTTGACTGGAGTGAAAGCCTTGATTATCCTTATGGCAGAAGTTTTGCCAAGCTTTATAAAAGCATAAAAGAAGAAGATGTTAAGGATTATAAACAAGTTAGTAATTTAGATGGAAATGAGTTATTCAAGCTAAATTTATACCCTATAGCATTTGATTCTACAAATCATGAACTTTGGCATAAAAACGACATGACAAAACTAACGGGATTTGAAAATAAATATCTTTTTAACACGTGGTGTTTTTTTAATCGCTTTCCTTTTTTTAGTAAATTGAGGAAAAAACATAAGCCCAAGTTAATTATTGGAACGGGGGTGGACTATCTTCGTGATTTCTTGATGTTTTTTGGTGGTCATGAAAATATAAATAAGTTGTGCTCAGGTAGTATTACCCCAGAATCAGCAGCAAACAAGACTGATAGGGTATATTACTGGGTGAGGCTTGATACAGATACCCTTTTGGTTGTTATTCCCTTTTTTAGCGGAAGGTATGGATTAAATAGCAATTACTTATTAAAAGAAATGGGAAGGCGTATTAGTCAACTACTTGAAAAATAATGTGTAAAAAAGTTAACTGGACATTTTCTTGTACTTTAAATCTTATTGATTCCTGTGCATCAAGGTTTAGGTTTCTATTAAGCTAGTGAAAAGTGTCTTATGCGTCATGGTATAACTTTACAGCAGCGTTAAGTTTTTCTCGCATTGAGTTGCGTAAACTCTGAGGTTTTAAAACTTCCACGTGGTTAGCTAAGCCTAAAAGCCATGTTTCAAAATCATAATTCATGGTGAGGCTAGCTTTTACAAGTAACTTATTACCCGATACTGACGGGCAAAGACTTGTTTTCTGGTTTTCCGCTATTGGTGTTTCTTTAATAATGTCGGCAGCGAAGCCTGAAAATACTCCTTCAAATTCAATAGGGCTATCACTATAAGCTAAACCTGTAGTACCTTTTAATACATACTCTTTGAGGTTGAAGTCTGTTGGATAGCCGAAATTTTCATGAGTATTTTTACAAGAGGTAATACGATTCATGGCGAGCATTCTTATATCGTCATAACCGACGTATTGCACAATTAAATACTGAATATGCGCTCGAACTACCAGCCCTAAAGGCTGAACTGTGGGATTACTGAGTTCACCACTTTTGTTTTTATATTCTAGTTGTAATAAATTCTCTGCTAATAATGCGTCGTACACACAACAACGTACATCATTATCAATTTTTGCGGGTATTAATGGTTGGCCTTTATTTTCTATATAAATCTTGTCTAACCAAGTCTTTAATTTGTTGTGATAACTAAGGCTACTTAATAGTTGTTTTGATTTTTCAAATAAACGAGTTAGGTAAGGGGAAAGTACATTGGGCATAACAGGCTGTACAAACTGCTCTATAATGGCAAAACACAGTGCGTCGGCAGGCGAAAGTTGTGCTGTTAAATACATAGAGTCTTTAGCTAACGACCACTTAAAGCCCTCTGGGCTATCGCCTGATTCGGTAATACCATATTGCTCTAATTGTTTTAAATCACGCTGCAAGTTGCGTTTAATATTTTGCTCATCAAGGTCTTTATATTGATGCTGAACGGCTAGCTTGGTTAATAGTTGGTTTACCGTTAAAAATTTGGGATAAACGGGAAGTAATTCTAGTAATTCTAAATGCCTAACATTTAATTTTAAATTCACATTATCCCTTACTATGAAATAGCATATATTTATATAGTGATAATACCTGTTAGTTATTCAAATGACTAAAAATATAATATTATTTTATCCTTAGGAGTCTCGTTTTAGCTAGGCCCACGCTTTGATTTTTTGATTTTTTGTTTATGTGGATGCAGGAGACTCTGGATTATTAGCTTAATTAGGTATTCGCTTGCTTATACTCTTCTAATATATCAGTTACATTTTTACAGTTTTTCTCTCGCCAATCCTTTGCTTCTGAATTTTTATTTCGCTTATTCCATTTAGGTTTATGCTCGTTCATTATTTTTTGCTCTAACGATTTACTGACATTAAGTTTAACGTTTTCAGAAATATCACAATAAGGTGATACACATAGCCAAAGGAATAATTGTTTATTCTCTTTAAGATCATTCTCAATATTGTCATGCATGTGATGGTTGACATGATTTCGAGTGAGCCACCTATCTTTAAGATTATAAGTATATTCGCCAACATATAA
>JBAHZW010000021.1:0-7178 GCA_037132835.1 Colwellia sp.
AAGCGATAATTAATTACATCATGACTTATTACAATCAGACTAGGCCACATACGTACAATGCAGGATTAAGTCCCAATGAATCAGAGCGAAGGTATTGGCTTAGCTACAAATCCGTGGCCAATTTTACTTGACCACTTCAAAGGCATTGATTGAAGAGAATGATTATTCAGGAGAATAGCTCCTGCATTCTCTAAGAAGCTACATCCGTGTAACGCCCTTGTTGAAATCAATAACGCAGCATGTAAGCCTGTTAAACTCCCCCCTCTGGGCGTTTATCAGTACTTCGATAATCGTACAAATCCTCTTTAATCTAGAGTGACTATAGACAAAAAATTCACTTTATTTTCAAAGCACTGACAAGCTCTGAGTGAGAACTAATTCAATGGGAATAGTGTTATTTGAAAAGGAAATAAAAAACCAGACAAGGTGCCTGGTTTTCATAGCGACAAAAACATAAATTTAATGACGCAGGTGTATTACAGCAATAAGGTAATTAACGACTAAGCGCTAGTATCAACACTCGGTGCTGCTTTAGAGACCATCACCATAGCTGGACGAACTAATCGACCATTAAGCTCATAACCTTTTTGCATAACGGCAATAACGGTATTAGGTGCAACATCAGGTACTTCTTGCATAGACATCGCTTGATGAAGTTCAGGATTAAACGGTTGATCTTGTGGATCGATCGCTTTGACACCAAATTTTTCTAAGGAGCTAATCAAACCTTGCAGTGTTAATTCAATCCCCTCAATAACACCTTGTTTGCTTTCATCTTCTTTATCGATATTTTGCAGTGCACGCTCTAGGTTATCAACCGTTGTCAACATTTCACTAGAAAATTTTTCTAAGGCAAATTTACGTGCCTTCTCAACATCCTGTGCGGCACGACGACGAATATTATCCACCTCAGCTTTAGCACGAATCACTGAATCTTTTTGATCGGCTACTGTGGATTGCGCAGCAGCAACAGCTAACTCAAGCTCATTAATTCTTTCTTGCTCGGGGCTGATCACTTCATGAGCATGTTCATGCTGTTCTTCTACTTGCTCTTCTGCTTGTTCTACAATTTCATCAGCTAATTGCTCAGCACTTAATTCTTGTTCTTTTTTTTCAGACTTTGTTGTCATGGAATCAACCTTAATTTTATAACCAATGCAGACATTATGGGGATTGTGAATTAGGATTCAAGCACGATTTTCAACATTTTATAAAAAAGTGAACTTTACAAGTGTAAAAAATACAGCGAAACTGCCTTATACCTTGTAATAAAAAGCAAAAGAACGATATGGCTCAACATTATAAAACCATAGGCCTTATAGGCAAACCAAATCATACTGGCGCGAGTACCACCATTAAAACATTACATGACTATTTGTTAAAAAATAACTATCAAGTAATCATTGAGCAATCGGTTGCCCCCTCACTAGCTAGTAAGAATGTAAAAATAGGCTCCTTAACAAAGATTGGTGAACAAGCTGATTTAGCGATTGTTGTAGGTGGTGATGGGTATATGCTTGGCGCAGCGCGTGTACTTGCTTGTTTTGATATCGGTGTTATTGGTGTAAACCGAGGGAATTTAGGCTTTTTAACCGACCTATCTCCTGCAGATCTTATTTTGCCCCTTGAAGAGATATTGTCTGGCAAGTCACATAGTGAACAACGCTTTATTATTGAAGCAGAAGTATACCGCCACGGTAAATTGAAAAGCAGTAATAGTGCGGTCAATGAAGCAGTACTTCATGCTGGGAAAGTTGCTAGCATGATTGAATTTGAAGTGTATATTGATGGTAGCTTTATGTTTAGCCAACGTTCCGATGGTTTAATTGTGTCTACACCTACGGGGTCAACAGCTTATTCAATGTCAGCGGGTGGTCCCATATTAACCCCGAATTTAAACGCTCTATCACTAGTACCTATGTTTCCACATACTTTAACAAGTCGACCTATCGTGGTGGATGGTGATAGTGAAATAAAGTTAATTCTGGCTAATGATAACCAAGAAAGTTTGCAAGTAAGCTGCGATGGCCATGTTATTTTGTCGGTAATGCCCGGTGATGAAGTCATTATTAAAAAAAGTAAGGCGAGCATTTGCCTAATTCATCCGCTTAATCACAACTATTTTAATGTTTTACGCAATAAACTCAGCTGGGGTAATAAACTTTATTAAGTCATAATCGACCGACACTGGCGCTTATCTGGCAACTGTTCTCTCAAAAAAGAAGCAAATAGTGAAAAATTAGCTTGAATTAAAATCAATACCTGTATAAATTAACAGTTACTGGGTTTTTATTCATGCTAAAAGGTTGGCTAACTATGCTGCTGCAACTTAACATTCAAAATTTTGCCATTGTCCGCTCGCTCGATATAGAGTGGCAATCGGGCATGACTACAATTACGGGTGAAACTGGCGCAGGTAAATCAATTGCTATCGACGCATTAGGTTTATGTTTAGGCGATAGAGCAACCAGCAATGTGGTTAGACCCAAGTGCAAAAAAGCTGATTTAGCAGCAAGCTTTGAAACTAAACATAATAAATCAGCAAAAATTTGGTTAAAGCAACACGATCTTATCTCTGAGCATGACAGTGAGTGTATACTTAGACGTGTTATCTCAGCAGAAGGTCGGTCAAAGTCTTACATCAATGGTAGCCAAGTTCCCCTTGTGCAATTAAAAGAAATTGGTCAACTGCTCATTAATATTCATGGTCAACACGACCACCAGCTTATTGTTAAAGCCAATCAACAATGTCGCTTGCTCGATAACTATGCCAATCATCCAACCTTACTTACAGCAGTAAAACATTATGCCCAACAATGGCATAAGCTAAATAAAGAGTTAGAATTATTACAGCAAAGCAAGCAACAACGTGAAGCACAGCAGCAGTTGATTCAATACCAAGTGACTGAGCTTGATGAATTTTCATTACAGGAAGATGAATTTAGCACCTTAGAAAAAGACTTTAAACGACACAGTAATGCCCAAGACTTGCTTGATACCACGCTCTGTTCATTACAGATCTTATCTAAAAATGACAACTTTAATATTTTAGATGCGTTAAGAGAGTGTAGTGACAACGTTAATTCACTGGCGAGAGTGGATGAACAACTAAAAGACGTTGCCACTATTTTATCTGATGCGCTGATCCAACTAGATGAAGCCAATACCGACTTACAGCACTTTTACCAACAGTTGGAGTTAGACCCTCAAAATTACGCCATTATTGAAGAGCGTTACTCCACTGCGCTACAGTTAGCAAAAAAACATCAAGTTTCACCTGAAAGTCTGGTGGCTTTTCACCACGAACTAAAACAACAACTCGCCTCAATATCGGGTGATGAAACACGTATAAATTCAATTATTGAAGAATTAGAACAAACAACAAGCAATTACGTTGACAGTGCTGAAAGATTATCAATTTCAAGACAAAACTCGGCCATAACGCTAAGTAAACGTATCAGTAAAAGCATGCAAGAGTTAAATATGCCCCATGGGCAGTTCTATATTGCCGTTGAACACAATAAAGATAAGGATAAAACAAATATCAATACCAACGGTATAGACACCATTAGTTTTCAAGTCAGTATTAATCCAGGCCAACCGCTCGAAGCTATGCATAAAGTCGCCTCGGGTGGTGAATTATCGCGCATTAGTTTAGCTATGCAGGTTATTATGGCCGATAAAATTGTTACCCCGACACTCATTTTCGATGAAGTCGACGTCGGTATTAGTGGACCGACTGCAGCCATGGTAGGTAAAAAACTCCAACAACTGGCTAAAAATACCCAAGTCATTTGTGTGACTCATTTACCACAAGTCGCGTGTAAGGGTCATCAACAGTTAATTGTGAGTAAATTGACGGATGGCGAATTAACAGAAACAAAAGTAAGTGAACTAAGTGATTCTGGTCGTGTCAAAGAGATTGCACGTTTGCTAGCAGGTGATAAAATATCACAACATAGCTTAGCCAATGCGCAAGAGTTATTAGCAAGTTAATCACAAACGGTTATGATTTAAAAATTGATAAAGTTTAAAAGTACATAAAGTTTGATTTTACTCGCTATCTTAGGTTATTTATCTAACCACTGTATAATTTTTTAGCTTGATTAGATAAAATAGCTTTGATTCCGTGTTGTGCTTGGGTATTATCCTTGCCACACTTTTAGAATGATTTTTCGAGCTACCTTAAGGTAAATAATCTTTATGTATTTTCGTGTTGCCATTGTTATCACCGCTCTTACTCTTTCAGCCTGCTCTAGCTGGGTTTTTCGCTATGATATTCCTCAAGGAAACTACCTTGATAAAAATAGTATCTCTAAATTGCAAGTCGATATGACTAAAGAGCAAGTAAAATTCATACTTGGTAGCCCCGTCGTTGTTGACTCCTTTGACAATGATGTTTGGAGCTATGTGTATCAATTTAAATCAGGCCGTAATAAACGTTTTGATCAAAAAAGAGAACTCATCATAACCTTTGTCGATGACAAAGTTACTTCAGCTACTGGCGATTACAAGCTCAGTGAAAACTTTAATACACCTTTTAATACACTTGTAGTAACGGACAGTATAGAGACTACGACAGAGACTGAAGGTGAGGTTACTGAAAACAGTACAGCTGAAGATAACACGGCTAAAAGCATTACAGTTGAAGACAGTGCGTCTGAAAGTGTGCCAGCGGAATGAAACAAGACATAACGATAAGCGACTCCCGCTAAAACGTACGTTCATTATAAGTTAACGACACGCTAATAAGTTGGTGCCCCTTAACCAGATACAAAAAAACGGCATAGTTGCCGTTTTTTTTATGCTAAACAGAATGTTATATGAATGATGTCCATTATTTATCATGCCTCTGTAGTTTACTCAGGAGCTCTTTGTAAGCGTCATCTTCGAAGTCTCTAGTCGAAGATCCATTGCATTTTAGAGACTGGATCCCCGATTAAAACATCACGGGGATGACGATCCTGAGCCAAGTGCATAGGCAAGTTATTTATTAGCCGCTCTTAATGGATTCACTCGACCACCTGTTGTTTTATCTGCACGCCCTTCTAGTTTTGCTTTCTCTGCTCGACGTTTCCTTACATCTTTAGGATCGGCAATAAGCGGTCGATAAACTTCAATTCTATCGAGATCGTTTACCGTATCAGAAAGTTTAACCACGCGATTCCAAACGCCGACTTTATTGACTTCCAGATTAATTTCAGGGAATAATGTTATAACGCCTGAATCAATAATCGCTTGCTCTATGGTCGTATTTTCCGCAACTAATATAGTTAATATGTTCTGCTTTTGTGGCACGCCATAAACTACTTCGATAGTAATTTTGTCACTATAGCCTAATACTTTAACACTCTCTTTAGACGTATTATCAATAGTCATAATTAAGCGTTTACCCCGTAAATTTCTTTCGCTCGCTGAGCAAAGACTTTCACTAAACTGTTGCTAAAATGCCCAAACACTTTACCAAAAGCTAACGAAACAAGCTTATTTGAAAATTCATACTCTAGTTCTAAGCTCACCTTACAAGCTTCATCAGATAAAGGCGTAAAGAGCCAATATCCATCAAGCTTTTTAAACGGACCGTCAACCAGAGATAGGTGGATTTTTTCTTTTGATATTAAGGTGTTTTTAGTAGTAAACCACTTACTTAACCCGCCTTTAGAGACCAGTAATGCGGCAGTTACCGTATGGTCATCTGTGCTAATAACCTTACTGTCACGACAATCAGGCAAAAAGGTAGGATACGCAGAAATATCATTTATTAGTTGGTACATTTGTTCTACAGTGTGCATTACAAGCGCACTACGGCTTATGGTTGGCATTTTTACTCCGTATGTCACCCATGCAAATTCACCACATAATAACAAAAACAGACAAATAACGCATTATTCTATTAAATATGAATTTATTATGTGCATCTAGGATGTAAAAAGAGATTATTCTCAGTATAATCACCGTGTTTGCTGCTTATTGCGGCAAAGGAATGGAAGATAAAAATGGCTAAGAAAAAATCTAAAAGTAAATCTAAAAGTAATACCATCGCTTTAAATAAAAAAGCTAGACACAATTATAGTCTAACCGATAAATTTGAAGGAGGAATGAGCTTACAAGGTTGGGAAATTAAGAGTGTAAGAAGTGGTAAAGTAAACATTTCTGACTGTTATGTACACATTAAAAATCGAGAAGCCTATTTGTTAGGGGCTGAAATAATGCCACTTAATGCCGCTTCGAGTCATGTTGTCTGTGATCCAAACCGCGATAGAAAGTTATTACTTAACCGTAGAGAGTTGGATAAACTGATTGGCGCTGTTGAGCGTGATGGTTACTCTTTAATCGCCACAGCAATGTATTGGCGAAAAAATTGGATAAAACTTGAGTTTTATTTAGGCAAGGGTAAAAAAGATCATGATAAACGTTCAGATATTAAAGACAGAGAGTGGGCTGTTGATAAAGGCCGCTTAATGAAGAATAAAAACTTAGATCGTTAATTTGTTAGATAAGTGGTTAAAAATTACCTCGTTGTCTATTCAAGCTAAGCACGGTATAATGCGCTTATAGGCTATATGACCTATAATTAAAGTGTAAAGTACAACAAAGAAAAAGTAAAAACTTTGGGGCGGATCTAGGATTCGACAAGATTCACGAAACCCAAGGTGCATGCCCAGGGGCGGTTTGCCTGGTAAAAAGCCGTAAAACTATAATTGCTAACGACGATACGTTCGCACTAGCCGCTTAAGGCTAGCCATCGCCTCATAAATTTTCCTGTTGTTTCGAGGATCGATGGTCACCCCAAATAGGATAGCGAGGGAAGCACGCTTAAGGCTGAACCGCGAAATAGTATTAAGCTCACCATGACGAAGCCTGTCGCTTGGCGTCTAATTGGTTAAATAAATGAGCGACTAAGCATGTAGTACCGAGGATGTAGGTTTTTTGGACGGGGGTTCGATTCCCCCCCGCTCCACCAAATAAAGACCCTTTTAATCTATTCGTTATACCTAGTAACTTGTAGATTTGGCGATAAGCAGCAAACGCTTATGATATAAAACCGCTTAATAGCGGTTTTTTTATGGCTAAAATTCAACAAATAAGTTTCTTTCTCCCGAAAAATTAACTTGCAATTAATAATACCATTCCCGCTAATTAGGTGTTCTATTTTAACGTAGGAAAAATTGCCAAGT
>JBAHZW010000123.1:0-20715 GCA_037132835.1 Colwellia sp.
CTAATTTAATGAAACTGGTATTAGTTGGTTTTTTATCTGATTTTTGTTTAGGGCATTAAAAAACTCACCTAAGTGAGTTTTTATTTTGAGTGAACATGTTTAAAAGGTAAAGTTAAACGCTGTAATACATATCAAACTCTACTGGGTGTGTCGTCGCGTTTAATAACTCTACTTCTTCACGCTTAAGACTAATATATGCATCAATCATATCCGTATCCATGACCCCTCCGACCAATAGAAACTCGTTGTCTGCTTCAAGTGCATTTAAAGCTTCTTCGAATGATGCTGCTACTTGTGGGATTGCTGCCGCTTCTTCTGGGGGTAAGTCATATAAATCTTTATCCATAGCATCACCAGGATGAATCTTATTTTTGATACCATCAAGACCGGCCATTAGCATAGCGGTGAAAGCCAAGTAAGGATTTGCTGTTGGATCAGGGAAGCGAACTTCAATGCGCATAGCCTTAGGCGAAGGTACCATAGGGATACGAATTGACGCAGAGCGGTTACGTGCTGAGTATGCGAGCATAACGGGCGCTTCAAAACCCGGCACAAGGCGTTTGTATGAATTTGTAGAAGCATTAGTGAACGCGTTTAATGCTTTTGCATGCTTGATGATTCCACCGATGTAGAATAGTGCCATTTCAGACAAACCGCCATATTTATCACCAGAGAATAAGTTAACACCGTCTTTAGCTAATGATTGGTGAACATGCATTCCTGTGCCGTTATCACCTACTATTGGCTTAGGCATGAATGTTGCTGTTTTACCGTATGCGTGAGCAACGTTATGAACAACATATTTATAAATTTGTACTTCATCTGCTTTTAATACCATCGTATTAAAACGACAAGCAATTTCATTTTGACCAGCAGTCGCCACTTCATGATGATGTGCTTCTACAACTAGCCCCATATCTTCCATCACTAAGCACATAGCTGAACGTAAATCTTGTGAAGAATCTACCGGTGAAGTAGGGAAATAACCGCCTTTAATACCGGGACGGTGCCCCATATTACCTTCTTCGTATTCAGTACCTGAGTTCCAAGCAGCCTCTTTATCATCTATTTTATAGAAAGAGCCACTCATATCGGTGTGGAATCGAACATCATCAAAAACAAAGAATTCAGGCTCGGGACCAATTAATACTGTATCCGCAATGCCCGTACTTCGCAGGTATGCTTCTGCACGATGAGCAACAGAGCGAGGGTCACGACTATAACCTTGCATTGTGCTTGGCTCTAAAATATCACAACGGATATTTAAAGTAATCGCGTCGGTAAAAGGGTCTAAAACGGCGGTTGATGGATCAGGCATCAACACCATGTCCGATTCATTAATGCCTTTCCAGCCTTGAATAGAAGAGCCATCAAACATTTTTCCATCTTCAAAGAAGTCTTCATCAACTTGATGGTGAGGAATTGAAACGTGCTGCTCTTTACCTTTTGAATCGGTAAAGCGAAGGTCAATAAATTTGACATCATGTTCTTTAATTAAGTCGAATACTGCTTGTGACATATTGTCTCTCCAGTGAGATTGAATTCATAAAGGTTTATAAGCCTTTAATGGATGAAGCTATAAAAACAGGTTTAATACGCTTGGTATAACATAATCATCTATTATTGTAATTTTTGAAAGGGATAATCACGAAAAAATAAGAAACATGGTTTAAATGAGCTTTTTATATTTATAGATATTGCTATTCTTGATGATCTAGTCATGAGCCAACTCGACATCCGTCAAGGGATAAGAACTACAAAGTAAAATATACCCTTCCTTTTGCTCATTGGCGGATAAGCCATCCGTTGAATTTTGTTTGACTTTACCACTGAGTAATTTAGCTTTACAGCTACCACAGGAGCCGCCAAGACAGGAGTAGGGGAGAATTAATCCCGCATTTTCTCCTTGTCTTAATAAGGACTCATTGGTATCGCCTTGGTAACGTTTTTTCCAACGGCTAAAGTAAATTGATATTTTGGTGTTATTTGTTTGATTCATATTTTTCGCTCGCTCACAGGAATAATTACTTTATCATTTTCACTAAGGTTATAGGTGTTTTTTATAAGTTATTGATACTTATTAAAATGTTCATGTTTGCAGCCAAACCCTAGTTATTAAGGTATGATACCGCCAATGACAACGCTTTTATATTTTGATTATTTTCTATGAACAAAAAAATTCAACACCTTCATATCTTAGGTATCTGTGGCTCATTTATGGGCGGTATCGCTGCAATAGCTAAGGAGCTGGGTTTTAGAGTCAGTGGCTCGGATGCCAATGTTTATCCACCAATGAGTACACAATTATCGCAATTAGGTATTGAATTGCTGTCAGGTTACCAAGTTGAAAATTTCACCGAGGATATCGATATGGTCATTGTTGGCAATGCTATGTCACGGGGTAACCCAATGGTCGAGTTTATGTTAGATAGAAATATCCCTTATACTTCTGGACCGCAATGGTTATTAGAAAACGTGCTTAAAGATCGTTGGGTTTTAGCTGTTTCTGGTACTCATGGTAAAACCACTACCAGCAGTATGTTGGCGTGGATCTTAGAATATGCACACCTGTCTCCTGGTTTTTTAATTGGTGGTGTACCACAAAATTTCACCTGCTCTGCTCGTCTAGGCGATGCCCCCTTTTTTATTATTGAAGCGGATGAATACGACAGTGCCTTTTTTGATAAACGATCGAAGTTTGTGCATTATCGCCCACGAACTCTTGTTATCAATAATTTAGAATTTGATCATGCGGATATTTTTAATGACCTGAGTGATATTCAAAAACAATTTCATCACCTTATCCGAATGGTGCCCAGTAATGGCTTAATATTATCTCCTGCGAATGAAAAAGCGATTAGCGAAACCTTAGCGATGGGTTGTTGGAGTGCTACTGAATTTAGCCAAGTTACAGCCGCCGAAAGTATTGGCTGGCAAGTTGAAAAGCTAAATGCGCAAGGCAGTGAGTTTATTGTGACGTTTGACGGTAAACAGCAGGGCATAGTGCAATGGGATCTTATTGGTGATTTCAATATAGATAATGGTGTCATGGCCATTGCCGCAGCTCGCCATGCAGGGGTGCCTGCACCCATCGCTATCGAGGCCTTAGCACAGTTTGTTAATGCTAAGCGCAGATTTGAATTACGGGGTCTAGTTAATAATATCAGTGTTTATGATGACTTTGCTCATCACCCTACCGCGATCGCTAAAACATTAGCGGCTGTTCGAGCAAAAATGACTCAGCAAACTGAGCCTGGGCGTATAGTCGCGGTATTAGAGCCTAGATCTAACACCATGAAGTCAGGTATTCATAAAGAATCACTGCCTCGGTCACTTGATGATGCCGATACTGTCTTTATCTATCAAGGGGAACAAGTAGCTTGGTCTGTGACTGATATGGTCAAACAATGCAAAGTACCTTGTCAGGTGGAAGACAGCATTGAAATATTAGTCAATAAAATTGTTCAACAGGCACAATCGGGAGATATTATTGTGATCATGAGTAACGGTGGCTTTTCGGGCATCCATGATAAACTATTGCACCGTTTGGCTAACACGGTCGTATAGGCGTATTCGTATACAGACCTTAAAGAAGAACAAGCCGCTTAAAGTAAAAATAATATAACCCAAATAGCTTACCTAATGAGTAAAGAGAATTAACAGTAATGACCGTTTTAACCATACTTACCGCACCCAACGAAAAGCTCAAAAAATCTGCAGCTCCTGTGGTTGATGTCGGTAAAATTCAAACCTTAATCGATGATTTAATTGAAACCATGTACGATACCGAGGATGGTATTGGTCTTGCGGCGACGCAAGTCGGTAGCAATCAAGCCGTGGTTGTTATTGATATTTCTGAGAATCGAGATGATCCCCTTGTGCTTGTTAATCCACAAATTATACTGGGCGATGACAAAGTCAAAGGTCAAGAAGGCTGTTTATCTGTGCCAGGTTATTATGCCGATGTCGAACGCTTTACTCAGGTTACCGTTGAAGCTTTAGATCGTGACGGCAAGGAAATCACTATTACCAGTAATGAATTTCTTGCGATTGTAATGCAGCATGAGATAGACCATTTAAAAGGCAAATTATTTATTGAATACTTATCGCCACTAAAACAGCAAATGGCACTGAAAAAAGTAAAGAAAATGATTAAAGAAAACAGTTAAAACATCAGATAACAGAAAAGAGTTGGCTTGCTAAATAATAATGAAAAATACCAATAAGGAAGATTAAGGTGCAAAATAATTTTAAGGGTAAAATAACCCTTGCCATTACGGGGGCTTCAGGTGGAGCTTATGCCTTACGCCTAATTGAATGTTTACTCATTGCAAACTATCAACTCTATATTTTGTGTTCAAGTGCGGGTCGAATTGTGCTTGATACCGAAGTCGGGGTAAAACTGCCTAAATCCCCAGATGCAGCCAGTAAGTTTCTAACGGAGATGTATCAGGCAAAAGAGCAACAATTAACTGTTTTTGGTAAAGAGCAATGGTTCTCTCCTGTCGCTTCGGGATCTTCAGCACCCAAAAAAATGGTTGTTTGCCCATGTAGTACTGGCTCAATGGCGGCTATTTGTCACGGTATGAGTGATAACTTAATTGAACGTGCTGCCGATGTCGTCATAAAAGAGCGGGGTCAGTTAATTTTAGTGGTAAGAGAAACCCCCTTTTCAACATTGCATTTACAGAACATGCTTAGTTTATCTCAACAAGGGGTCACAATTATGCCAGCCTCTCCAGGCTTTTATCACAAGGCAGAGTCCATTGATGATCTTATTGATTTTATAGTGGGTCGCATACTTGATCACCTTGGTATTGCCCAAGATATTATGCCGCGTTGGGGTTATAGTAATAAAGTTTCATTGTGAAAGCGTGCTATCTATACCAATTCCATTAAATTATTTTCCACTCAGAAGTTTATTGGTCTTGGTATTAATATCGTTGTTATGGCCTAATTCATCAAAACTGAATTCAATATACGCTTTACCTAATGCATGGTTTAATGGAATAAGAACGATAGGACCTTTGGCTTTATGGTAAATTGTATGGTTTGCTCCAGAAACAACAATGGGTGTTGCCATATTGAACTCAAGACCCCTTTCACTCAACATACGTTTTGCACCACCAGTGACCATGTTGGTAATTTCACCAACTAAATCGGTAATTTCTTCATTAATTTCGTCGGGTGCTTCGCCAACCATATTTTTCATTGCGGCTAAGGCTAAAGGGCCTTCAAAAGTAATGGATAATGAGCCCCTTACTTGTTCACTCACCATACCAATTAAACCTGAAACATCCCCCATGGCAATTTGATCTTTTTTGAGGCGTGGTTTTTCTGGTATTAATTCCATGTGAGCCATTGTTGACATGACATTAAGCAGTGAAGATAAAAAGGGGCTGATAAATTCTACATTCATGAATATTCCGAATAATAACTATTTTGGATAAAGTGCTTTATTTGATTCTGCATGCTTATTGTACCAATGTAAATCAAATAGCGTTATAGGTATATATAATACCAATTCAGCTTACCAGTGCTTATCATTCTTGTACAAGTAATATTATGTTAACGTGCTTACTGTAAAGAGATTTATCTGCATGGCTATCAATATTTTTTTTAGATCTATCGGTAAATAGTAGCCATTCGCAATTGTGTGGGGGCTATACAGGCGTACATTTTTTACAACAGCCATGAGCTTCAACTATTTGATGGCTAATAGTGAAGCCATTAGCATCAGCCATTGTGCGCAAGACTAAATCGAAATTATTAGATTGAATTTCTTCGACATGCCCACACTCATCACAAATCAATAATTGTACAGGGTGGTTACATTCACTAAAGTGATGACACATTATAAAGGCATTAATAGACTCTATTTTATGAACGAACCCTTGTTTAGATAAAAAATCTAAAGCACGGTAAATAGTGGCTGGCTTTGCTGCAGAATCTAGCTTTTTCAGTTCAGCTAATAAATCATAAGCGCCTACCGCACCTCGATGATTAGCCAGCAATAAAAAAACCTGTTCTCTTACTTTAGTAAAACGAGCGCCCTTTTTCTTGCAAACGCGCTGTGCTTGGTATAATAAAGATTCTGCCGTCATGGTACTATATCGGTGTTGTTTTCTAGAAGCGAATAAGAATAATAGCCCAGTGTACCATAGCTATTTATTGGCGCGAAAATATTTTTACCGCTGAAAGATGAGCCACCCCTATGAAAAAAGCATGTATTTGCTATGATTGTTTAATTTAGGTGTTTGTAAGGTAAGGGATCGTTGTCAAACATGAATAAAGCTAAATTAAGTCAAGATGAAAGCTTATCTTTTAAGGTTAGTCATCAGTTACTGCCACATGACTTTCAACGGATCGATATATACTTTTCACTGCCTGTCGAAATGGGCATAAATCCTAGCACGCTAAGTGAAGAAGAGTACTTTCATTCTAATATTAAAAATCATAGCGCTTATTACGCGGATCAATTACACCTGCCATTAGTGAGAAGTCGTTTTATTAGTCAGCATAAAGGTGAACAAAGTGATTATCGATTAAATCTTAACTTATATTCCTACCAAGTCAAAAAGGCACTTGATGGCGATATCAACCGAACATTAAAGTTGAAAGCGCCTGAGGAATTTTATCCAGCGGCGATTGAATTAGCTGAACATACACTGTCACTGTCTAAAAAACTAAGGCGTTATACACCTTCGGACAAAAAGCTTAATTCGTTTTTTAAGAATGCTGATAATTATTTAAGTTGGCATATAGAACAGTCTTTTTTAAAGTTATTAACGAAGGGACCTAAAAGCTCAGATTTTACCGCGGAACGTGAGTTACTGTTAAATTTATGTCGAAGTGAAAGAGATTATCGCATCGATAATAAATATAATTCACAAGTTACCCTTGCGGATGCTAACCGTATTACCAATAAAATGCGTTTATTACAACGATTAATAGAGTACGGTGTTGTTTTCCAACGAAAGCCTCGTTATCTCAATGTTAATTTGAAACGTTTTGTCCGAGGCATTGTAACTGCAGTTATTATGGCTTTTGTTATGTTGTTAGTTCTTAATGCGCGTACTCACTATACCGAAGTAACGCTTGCTTTAGTGGTCTTCTTAGGTGTTATTTACGGTTTGCGAGAAACATTTAAAGAAGATTTAACGAGTTTGATTTGGCGTAAAATCCAAAAAGGTCGACCTAAATGGAAAAATATATTTACTAATAGTTTCACCAAAAAACGTATCTTGAGTCAAATGTTATGGTTAGAGTATATAAATACTAAAGACTTACCTAAAACGGTTAACGCCTTATTTCAAAAGCGTCGGCAACAAAACAAGCAAGCTGCGCACTTATTGCATTTTCGCTGTGACAATAAAGTTATCGCCAAAGAATTTTTACCTGGTTACGATGAAATTCAACAACAAACCTTTTTTAATTTAACACCCTTCGTCCGCTTTTTGAGAAAAGGTGCTGGTCGCTTGTATAGTTTAGAAGGACAAAAAATATCAAGCCAAGGGGTAGAACGTCGTTATCAAATTAACCTTATATTACGACACGTATGCAAAGGTGAAGAATCTTTACAGCGTTTTAAAATCACCTTGAACCGCTCTGAGATAGTCAATATTGAACCCATCAATTAATGCTAACTATTGCTAAATTTTGGTGAGTTTAGTTAGTTCGTTAGTATCACTTGCTTTCGTTGGCTATTTTCCCTACAATGTGCCTCCTTAATTCAGCCTGAACTTTTTGTTCCTTGCCTCAACTGGTGTTTGGCTGAGCCAGATTATGAGGCTACAACCGTAAGGAGCTCGTAATGCGTCATTACGAAATCGTATTTATGGTTCACCCTGATCAGAGTGAACAAGTGCCTGGTATGATCCAGCGCTACACCGACTTGATCAATGCTGCTGAAGGCAAAATCCACCGTCTAGAAGACTGGGGCCGTCGTCAATTAGCATACCCAATCAATAAATTGCATAAAGCTCATTATGTTCTTATGAACATTGCCGCGCCGCAATCAGTTATTGATGAGCTTGAAACCGCTTTCCGTTATAACGATGTTGTTATTCGTAACATGATCATGCGTACTAAAGACGCGGTAACTGAAGCTTCGCCAATGGCCGCTGCTAAAGATGACCGTCGTGACGATCGTCGTGAAGTTAAGAAAGAAGTTGCTGCCAAGCCAGTTGAAGCTAAAGAAGAGAAGTCTGAAGAGAAATCTGAAGAAAAATCTAAAGAAGCTGCTAGCGAATAAGAGGTGACTTGTGATTATCTCGCAAGACGCCTTGCAAGGTTCCTTACAAGAGAATTGCCTTGTGTTGACAGGCTCGGTAGTGAAAGCTCCCAAACAATCAACAAGCCCAGCGGGTATTACTCATAGCCAGTTTTCAATAGATCATAAGTCTATACAAAATGAAGCAGGCATGAACCGACAAGCATTTGTCAGAATACAAGTTGTCGCAACAGGTGATTTATCACACTTAACACGTGAATTAGTTGCTGGTAATGTAGTTAAAGTGACCGGTTTTATAAATCGTCATGAATCTAGAAACGGTAATCCGCTTTTAGCATTACATGCTCAGCAAATTGAAATGATTAATTAGGCTTTATTTATTAACACACTCGTTAACTAGATAAAACCATATTGGAGAACTCCATGTCTCGTTTTTTTAGACGTCGTAAGTTTTGTCGCTTCACCGCGGAAGGCGCAACATCTATTGATTATAAAGATGTTGCTACGTTAAAAAATTATATCACTGAAAGTGGTAAAATTGTTCCTAGCCGTATCACTGGTACTGCTGCTAAATATCAACGTCAATTAACGCGTGCGATTAAACGCGCTCGTTACTTGTCATTGTTACCATACACTGACTTACACAAGTAAGCTTAAAAGGGGTTTATTATGGAAGTAATTCTTCTAGACAAAATCGCCAAATTAGGCGGCCTTGGTGACAAGGTATCTGTTAAATCAGGTTATGCTCGTAACTACTTATTACCACAAGGTAAAGCAGTATTTGCATCAGAAGCTAACGTTGAGCATTTTGAAGCTCGTCGTGCTGATATCGAAGCTAAATTAGCTGACGTATTAAAAGTAGCAGAAGCTCGTGCAGCGAAAGTTGTTGAGTTAGCTGAAGTTACCATCGCATCAAAATCGGGTGACGAAGGTAAATTATTCGGTTCTATTGGTACTCGTGATATCGCTGATGCGATCACTGAAGCTGGCGTTGAAATAACTAAAGCTGAAGTACGTTTACCTTTAGGTGCTATTCGCGAAACAGGTGAATTCGAAATCGCTATTCACTTACACACAGATGTTGATACTAGCATCAAAGTTGTCGTTATCGCTGAAGCATAATTTATAACTCATTATAACGCTATAAAATAAAACACCGCATTCTCATTGAGATTGCGGTGTTTTTTTATGGATTTTACTTAACCTCGTACTTGTTCTAATGTTGTCCATACGGATCTAAGTGATCACTTCTTTATGCAAAATGGTGCATTACGTAGGAAGCAGATGCTTTATTAGCAGGGTAAAGTCAGTTACTGTCGGGAAATCTTCGATAATACTCGCTGTTTTTTTACTATCAGGGTTGGCTACCGCTAATAAATGCTTAATACCATATTGCTGAGCCGACTTTAGGATATCGACACCGTCATCAATGAACAAAGTTTTCTGACAATCGAAGCCCTGTTTAGTCTGTAAACGTTGCCATAATAACTGCGATTCTTTACTGACACCAAATTCATGGGTAGAGTAGAGCACATCAAAATATTGATCTAATTGTGTACGCTCAACTTTAAGTGACAATGCATCAGGGTGAGCATTAGTCAACAGCACAACTTCTCGACCACTTTCTTTGAGTGCTATTAAAAAGGCTTTTGCGTCA
Source organism: Colwellia sp. (assembly GCA_037132835.1). Lineage (GTDB taxonomy): Bacteria > Pseudomonadota > Gammaproteobacteria > Enterobacterales > Alteromonadaceae > Colwellia. The sequence goes on from JBAHZW010000123.1 coordinate 9,891, forward strand.
TCCCTTAATTGAATTAAATGCTGTATTTCGCGTTTGAGAGCCCTTATTGACATATTGGTGCGCTCACTCCAGTAGTCGAGACAATACCATTCAATAGTACCCACAACGGCTAAATAATCTGCTTTTAGTTTTGCCTTTGCAGCCTCTATTGAGATTGACATTTTTTCACTATAACGTAGCGGTAGATGCTCTAACCAAAACTGATTATCAAAATGTAAGTCCAGTATTGTGCCATCCATATCAATTAATACGGTAGAAATTTCTGACCAATTAATACTCGCCATTTGAAACAATCCTATAAAAAATATTCATTGCAACAAATATTAGCATTTTGCTATTCCAAAAGTATTGTTTATCGTGTCATTATAGTGTTCTCTATGTAAAGACAACGGAACAATGTAGCTAGCATTATGGCTAATGAAAAACAATTACCGATTATAACTCATCGTGAACAAGTGGCAAAAAGTGCCCTGTTTGGCATTGAACAGATTGACCTGACTTTTAGTAACGGTGAGCAACGACAATATGAACGCATGATGGGCACTGGTCGTGGCGCTGTCATGATAGTACCTATGCTTGATGATGATACATTATTACTGGTACGTGAGTATTGTGCGGGTATACACAGTTATTTATTGGGCTTTCCTAAAGGTCTTATTGATGAAGGTGAGCCCCCCGAGGTAGCTGCAAATAGAGAGCTGAAAGAAGAAATTGGCTATGGTAGCCATCAGCTGCATAAGGTCAGCGAAGTGATGATGGCTCCGGCATTTTTTAATGCAAAAATGACTATTTATTTAGGTAAAAATTTATATCACGCCAAACTAGAGGGAGATGAGCCAGAGCCTTTAGAGCTAGTTTCTTGGCCAATACGTGATTATAAAACATTATTACAACAACACGATTTTACCGAAGCACGAAGTATTGCTGCCTTGATGTTAGTAAGGGATCTTCTTCAAGTGTGATTATTGAGTGAGTAGGGTTAGTATAAGGCACAGACGAGCAGGGTCTAACAATGAAAGAAGACAAGTTACTTAATATTGCACTAGAGAGTGCCAAGAAAGCCGGCGTTGAAGTAATGAAATATTATCATCAAGGCAATTATACCAAAGAAAGTAAAGAAGATGAAAGTCCAGTTACTTGTGCTGATTATGCGGCGAATGATATTTTAATGGACCAACTTAAAACATTGACGCCTGATATTCCTATCATCTCGGAAGAAGCGGGAACAGTACAGTTGAGTGAACGAAAAAAGTGGTCCCGGTATTGGTTACTCGATCCTATTGATGGTACTGGAGAGTTCATTATTGGTAGCGGTGATTTTGCCGTTAATGTAGCATTAGTTGAAAACGGCTGGCCAACAATAGGTGTTATTCATGCACCGGATCACCAGCTTACTTATTATGGTCAGAAAAACCTCGGCTCTTTTAAAGAAAATACTCTAGCGAGCCACCGTATTCAAGTTGCTCAATATGAAAAAAACCGACGCATTAAAGTGGCTATCAGCCGACGCCAAGAGCTGTCATTGATGGGGCAGTACTTAAATGATGATTATGATTATGATTACGTGGCACTAGGGAGTTGTTCGCTAAAAAATTGCCTGATCGCTGAAGGCGGTGCAGATTGTTATGTGCGTATTGGTGTTACCGGTGAATGGGATACGGGTGCAAGCCAGTGTATTTTGGAGCAAGCAGGTGGCGACATTATCGACAGTGAGTTTAAGCCATTAAGTTACAACAAGCGAGAGAGCCTTCTAAACCCCGATTTTGTTAGTTTAGGTGCTAGAGATTTTCCTTGGCAGAAAATCATTAAACCCCATAGAAAGATATATGAATAACTAAGGCTAAGCTTAAAAAAAGTTCGAGTAAAGTGAGTCTATTATGCACAATGGTAATAATAAGCTTGGTATAGAAGGACGCTTTATAACAGCACAAGTACGCCAACTTTTTGATGATATTTGGCAACAATATACCCACATAACGCGGTCATCAATAACAATACCGAGTTGTTTTTATGAGTTTGCTAAACGTTACCCTATGCCTAATGGTGAATTGTTTACTGGTTTTGTTGCGGCTTTCGCAGACAATATTTTTGATAGTACTAATGCAAAGGAGTAGCTGAAAAAAGTCATTTATTTATTACTTAAACTTGCTCTTCCATACCCAATTGAAACTGTTCTTTCGGTAAAATATTAACACTTTCATGTAACTCTGAATAAACCAATACGGCATCACCTTGCTCAAGTTGTGCTTTTACTTGGGCTATTTTAGCTTGTTTACTAATATCTTCAGCACCATATTCAGTACCTTCACGTAAAATAAAGTCTTCGATAATAGCGTGTAATATTTCGCTGGATACTTGCTCTAACGGGATAATCATAGTGGCCTTTTTATTTAACCTGAGTTCAGGTTATTCAGTGATGAGGGGCTTTGATAAGTCGCCACTTGACTAGCGGTAACATTGTTTTTAGCGCCTAAAGAGTATAGGTGCTATCATATACTAGGCTAGCCGTGTCTGTAATGATCAATTACCTAGCCGCAGGATCATTAATATCAAGAACACTATTATTTTGACCTAAAACACCGCGATACAAGTATAGTAATCAATACAGAATTGAGCCTATTTGATAGGGGGCATTGACAAAGTCGAGGGTGACTTAGTGATGTTTACTATCTTCTTTAATATGTTTAACAAAGTAATAAACAAAGTAGCTACAAATACCAAACATAATGACTAGACCGCCAAAAGAAAACATCACTACTGGGTCATTGGCTAACATTGAGAAAAAATTCATATTGAGCTCCAAAATTATCTAAGTGACTATATGCCTACTCAGTTTAATTAAGTTGCTCAATGATTACTCTGATTTAGATCAATCAATACGCTTCATTTCCGCCATTATTGCTTTGTTTTTCAATTGATTTTGAATGTTTTTATAGATGCGAGTGGCCTTTTCCATATTTGCCTCAGTTCTTCCTTGAGACATTCCACGTGAGTCTATTAATCGACTATCTTCTGCTTTTTGGTAACCATTCCATGCGGCAACGGTATTCCATACATATGATAAGTCAGTGCTTTGCTCGACCCCTTTACCTTCACTATAGAGTAAAGCTAAATTAAACTGTGCCAGTGCGTAATTTTGTTTCGCTGATCTTTTGTACCAGCGAGATGCTTTAAAGTGATCTTGTTCAACGCCAGTACCGTTGGCGTACATTACCGCTAAATTAAACTGCGCACTAGCTAACTCTTTTTTTGCCGCTTTATGAGTCAGTTGAAATGCTTTGTTAAGATCTTGTTTTACTAATTTACCCTCGGTGTAAATTAAGGCGAGTTCAAATTGGGCATCAGGATAATTTTGATCTGCAGAAAGTTTAAATAATTCAAGTGCCTTATAGCCATCTTTAGGTACAGAATAACCGTTTTGATAGACCAAGGCCATTTGATATTGTGCGGGGGCATAACCTTGCGCCACTAGGGGGTCAAAATGCGCAATGGCTGCTTTAAATTCGCCACGATTCATTTCATAAATTCCCTGATCAAGGCTCACGCTCAATACTGAGAAGCTGCTGAGCAGTGTTAGTGATAATGTAAGTAGTAATATTTTAATACGCATAATATTTCCTCTTTTAGCGGTAAAGTTCTATTTTATCTGTTGGGGTTATCAAGTAACCCGATTGGTTTATCAAGTGTCGCATTAGCTTAGTTGCTAGCTAAGTTTATAGCTGTTATTTCTGAAACTGAAAATTTTGTGATAATTTTAATGCTTTAAAGGTAAGGCAAAGATTGAAGAGAATGGTTATTCAGGATAATGTGCTGCAGCATTATCTAATATGAGACATCCCTTTGACGCCTTCACTCTCTCAGTAACGACTTTCATGTAGCATCCTTGTCAATATCCATAACGTATTATACTCCGCCTTTTAAACTTCCTCTACGGAGATTACTGAGTAAGTTATACTCGTCGTTGCCTTTGTTTTTAAGGGACCCCCTTTAATAAAAAGGTGTCCTTGCTCATTAATCGCTCAGCGAGCCTAAAATGCGCTTTTTCAACGAGAACAGGTATAAATTATAATTAATTGGAGATATACATAATATCCTCTATTTTCTCAAGAAGTTCAAGCCAAAGCATTTCATTTTCTTCAATATATGCTTTTAAATCAGCCTGCTTTTTCAATAAGTCAGCAAGTTCTGCTTTACGCTCAGCTTGATAAAGTTCGCTGTCACTTAATAGCGCTTCAACGGGTAACATTTCTTCTTGCCAGCGGCTAATGTTTTTTTCAATTTTGTCTGCTTCCTTACGTAAAGGCGCAGATTTTTTTCTTAGATCGGCTTGTTGCTGTCGGAGTTGTTTCTTGTCTAAGCCCTTATCCTTATTTTTATTACTACTTTTTCGCTCCGTTTTAATTGCTTGTTTTTTATCATCATTGAGCCATTGTTGGTAATCATCAATATCACCGCTAAAATCACTTACGCTACCATTAGCAATAAGGTAAAACTCATCAACGCAGGACTCTAATAAAAACCTGTCATGGGCAATAAGAATTATAGCACCACTAAAATCTTGCAACGCCATGACCAGTGCTTGGCGCATTTCTAAATCTAAATGGTTAGTCGGTTCATCAAGTAGTAATAATTGTGGCTTTTCTAAGACAATTAAGGCCAGTACCAAACGTGCCTTTTCACCACCCGACATAGTGGCAACTTGTGAGAGAGCCTGATCACCACTAAAACCGAATTTACCTAAAAAAGTACGGGCTTGCGGTTCACCTAACGCTGGTTTGGCACGCAAGATATGATCAACAGGGCTAGATGCCATATGTAATTGTTCTAGCTGATGCTGAGAGAAATAACCTATTTTCAATTCTTGTGCGCAATAACGCTCGCCGTTTAATAGTGCAATATCCCCCGCAAGTGACTTAATTAAGGTTGATTTACCCGCACCATTTCTTCCTAATAAACCAATGCGACTGCCAGGCACCAAGGTTAAGCCAACATTTTTAAGAATTATTTTTTGTTCACTATGGTTAGACTTAGCGTAACCACATTGTGCTTCTTTCAGTGAAAGTAGCGGGTAAGGCAGGCTTTCAGGTACGGCAAAGTTAAAGGTAAATTGGCTATCCACATGCGCGGGCGCTAAATCAGGTAATTTTTCTAAACGCTTTAATCGACTTTGTGCTTGTTTTGCTTTACTTGCTTTAGCGCGAAAACGGTCGACAAAGGCGGTAAGGTGTGCGGCTTCTTTTTGCTGCTTTTGGTATTGAGCGTCTTGTTGTGCTAAATGCTCTCTGCGTTGACGCTCAAAGGCGGTGTAGTTACCGCTGTATAATTTAGCGCGTTGGTGTTCAATATGCAGTATTTGTCCAATGACGGTATCAAGAAAATCTCGGTCATGTGAAATTAGCACTAAGGTACCAGTAAAGCGCTTTAACCAACGTTGTAGCCAAATAACAGCATCTAAATCTAAATGGTTGGTTGGCTCATCGAGTAATAACAAATCCGCCCGAGATATGAGCGCTTGGGCTAAGTTTAAACGCATACGCCAGCCGCCAGAAAAGTCTTTTACAGGATTATTGAGTTGCGATTGTAAAAAACCTAAACCATGCAATAACTCTCCAGCGCGTGCGGGTAAGCTGTAACCGTTAATGGTATCTATTTTATTGATAACTATCGCTTCAAGGTTGCCATTATCCGTCATTCGGGCCTGTTCTAATTCTTGCTCTAATTGGCGAAATTCTTTATCGCCATCCATAACGTAATCAAGCGCGCTCTGTTCTAATGAGGGAGTTTCTTGCCTTACCGTGGCTATATCCCAGCTAGTTGGCATGGATAAATCACCAGCGTCAGGCGATAACTCACCTAAAAGCGCGGCAAAAAGAGATGATTTTCCACAGCCATTACTACCTACTAGGCCAACCTTATGGTTAGGGTGAATAGTAAAGCTAGATGATTTTATTAGGTTTTTAGCGCCTCTATCTAAACTTAAGTCTGTGGCTATAATCAATGATAATTCCTCGATAAAATGGCATAGTACTGCGAATAGAATACAGACTAAAAAAATACAGGTGCATTGTCGCTTTTCCTATGACCACTATTCAAGGTAAAATGGCGATAATTCAGGATTATTACCAAATAAGTAGCGGATACAAAGGAGTAAAAATTTGAAGAAAAGATTTATTGCAGGTGCAGTTTGCCCTAAATGTAAAGCGATGGACACCATGGCACTGACTAAAGAAAACGGTGTTGAAAAAGTGACTTGTGTTAGTTGTGGTGAGCAAATGGTGCAAACTGAAGAGCATGTTGACAAGGTTGTGCGTGAACACGAACAGGTAATTGGTGTATTTAAACCTTGATAATACTCAATTCCAAATAAGTGAGTTTCCATTCAGGGCTTGTCAGCGTTTTGAGAATAAATAGTCACTCTATATTAAAAGGGTTCGGTGCAATTATCGAAGCGCTGAAAAACTCCCACAGGGAGAGTTCATACTTAATAGCATTGGTGTTCGTTAATAATGCGGTGGTGGCGGTTCAATTTCTTCTGTATCGCCAGACAAGCTACCCGCGTCTTTTAATCGATTAGCCACTAATTGAATTTGATGTTTTAATTCTGAAATTTCATGATGGTGAGCCGCTAACTCTTCGCTTAACTGTTCAATAACATCATCTTGAAATACATTGCGAGACTCTAAAGCATCAACACGCTCTTCAAGCTGTTGAAGGTAGTTATTGTTTTTATCCTGTGTGCTTACTGTTATTTCTTGATTTGCCATGATTCAACATATCCTGATGAGCTTATTGTTAATAACTCATTATTATCGCTAAATGCAACGCTATACACAACTGCGCCAGTAGGTCTTTTTGATTCTTTTGGTGTCACAAACCAATGTGTCAGGCGTTTTCCTGTGGCAATATCCCAGACACTCACTTTTCGGCTGGCAGCGCCAGTAATTAAAGTTTTACCGTCGGGTGAAAACCGTACCGTGCTAAAAACTTCATGGCGCTTAGTGCCTTGCAAAGTACTGATGCGTTTTCCTGTGGTTAAATCCCAGATATAGGCACTTTTCATGCTATCTGCTGAAAAAGCATAACGACCTTGCGCGTCTAAAGCTACTTTTGATACCCGCGAACTATGGTTAAATTGATAAACCACTTGCCCCGATTGTGTATCCCAAACATAGGCGGTGAAATCATTACCACCTGAGATAGCCACTCGGCCATTGGGTAGCATATCTACCGTGTTTATTTTTTCTTTATGACCTAAAAATTCTAATCGTCTTCCCGTATCAACCGTGACATGAAGCACTGTACCGTTGCTTTTGCCAATAAGTAAGTAGTCACCGCCATTGCTGATGGCTATATCCCTAATGTGAGATTCGCGTACCTGCCAATATCCCTCAGATTTACCTGTTTGCAAGTTCCACAGGGCAAAGTTTTCTTTGTTTGCGGTGAGCACGTGGCTAGAGTTATCACTAATATCAATGGATAGCACTAAATTGTCACTGGTGTTTTGTTCCTGTGCCCAATTATAAAGTCGTTGGTTTTTTGTTAAATCCCAAACACTCAGGCCATGATAAATAGAGGAGACTACCGAAAATTTCGCATCACTAGATATTTGGCCCGCATAGGCACCCTCAACAGATTGCTGCCAACGCTGTAGTGGTGCTTGTGTCATCGGTTTACAACCAAGCAAAAAAAACAATACTGTGAGTGGAAAAATCCAGTTACATTTTAACAAAATATTAATACTTTTTTATTTACATATTTATCGTTAGTATATACCCATGATACTTCAAGATGCAAAGCCAGCAAGGTAGCTTGAATAAACATGAGTACAGTGCCCATTCTTACTACGATCTTATATTGTCTTGGAACAGCTGAATTTTCGGATTTTAAAGCAATCTTAAAGGCTGGGTTTGTAATTTAGTCGATGTTATCGTACATTTATGTACTCTGCTGGCTCTAAATCCCAGAAAATAGCTGTAAAAGTAATCTAGACAGTTCAGCAGCCCCTAGTGTTATCTTAATTTAACGAAACAATGAACCGAACGTGAATTGGAGCAAGACTTCAATTCTAATGTACTAATGGAGAAATAAATGAAACTGTTCAAACCTACACTAATTGCAATGGCGTTAGTGACCCTTGTTGGTTGTAATGAAACAACGGCTGAAGTGAAAAAAGCACCCGTGTTAGATACTGAAGTGCAAAAACAAGCTTACAGTTTAGGTGCCTCAATAGGTATGTATATGCAACGTAACTTAGAGGAACAAAATAAGTTAGGTTTAACGTTAGATAAAGAGCTCGTCGTACGTGGTTTTGTTGATAGTATTGAAGGTAAAGCCGTTATCGAACAAGAAGAAATTCAAGCCTTACTACAGAATCTCAATACTAGCATGCAAGAAAAACAGCAAGCAGCTGAAATTTCTGCTGCTGAAGAAGCGATAGCCGAGGGTGTTAAATTTCTTGCGGACAACGCTAAAAAAGAAGGCGTACAAGTGACTGAGTCAGGTATTCAATATCTGGTATTAACGGCGGCAGAAGGTGATAAGCCTGTAGCCACTGACACCGTTAAAGTACATTACAAAGGGACTTTTTTAAACGGCGAAACGTTTGATAGTTCATACGAGCGTAACGAACCAGCGGAATTCCCTCTTAACCGTGTTATTCAAGGTTGGACCGAAGGTTTACAGTTAATGTCGGTAGGATCTAAGTATTTATTCACTATTCCTTCAGATTTAGCCTACGGCCCTAACGGTAATCCACCACGTATTCCGGGTAACTCAGTACTGCAATTTGAAATTGAATTATTAGAAATTCAAAAAGCGGCAGTAGCCGATGAAGTTGATGAACACGACCATGCCGATCACTAGTGAGTGATTGTGTTTACGGTGCACGAGTAAAATAGTCTTCGTGTCCCCGCGCAACTAGACAACTTGGATTCAAATAAAAAGCCACCTTTAATATATTACGGGTGGCTTTTTACTTTAAAGTGAAGCTTTAAAAATAATACCAATTCCACCTAAAGAATTGATCACTTAGGCTATAAATACCCTCATGAAAAAAATCCTTATCATTGGCTATGTATGGCCTGAGCCTAACTCTTCTGCAGCAGGTAGCCGTATGATGCAGTTAATTCATTTTTTTCAAACACAAGGTTATCATATTACCTTTGCCAGTCCTGCTCAACAAACTGAGCACATGATGGATTTAACCGATTTTAACATTGATGTTGCAGACATTAAGCTTAATTGCACGAGCTTTGATGATTTTTTAAAGCGCTTACAGCCTACGACCGTCATGTTTGACCGCTTTATGATGGAAGAGCAATTTGGCTGGCGTGTTAGTAAACATTGTCCACAGGCTCTGCGAATATTAGATACGGAAGATTTGTTTTGCCTGCGCAATGCCCGTTATCAAGCGTATAAGAAAAAGCGTAATATCACCGATGAAGACCTGCTTAGTAGTGACATCGCTAAACGTGAAGTGGCGGCAATATTTAGGTCTGATATCAGCTTAATGATCTCAAGCATTGAAATCGCATTACTTAAGCGTTTATTTAAAGTTGATGTTAGCCTCCTCCACCATTGCCCTTTTATGTTAAGCCAAACCCAGTTAAATCAAGTCAACCCGAGTTATCAGCAACGTGATGATTTTATGGCAATAGGTAACTTCCGGCATGCACCCAACTGGGATGCTGTGTTGTGGCTGAAACAACAAATATGGCCACGAATACGCAAACAACTACCGAATGCTAAGTTAAATATTTATGGCGCCTACCCCCCAAAAAAAGCGACAGACTTGCATGATGAAAAATCAGGTTTTCTAGTAAAAGGTTGGATTGAAAATGCGGTACTTGTTATGCAAAATGCCAAAGTGTGTTTAGCTCCGCTACGTTTTGGCGCGGGTATTAAAGGTAAGTTAGCCGAAGCCATGTACTGTAAAACACCATCGGTTACTACCGACATTGGCGCAGAAAGTATGCAAACTGAACTACCTTGGGCAGGACTTATAGCCAATGATGCGCAAACTATTGCCGATGCGGCAGTAAAGCTTTATCAAGATGAAAATATTTGGCAAGTTGCGAGTGATTTAGGACAAAAAAATGCCACATTAATGTATCAGCAAGAGGAAATATTAGCTGATTTAGCGGTAAAATTAACGCAATTAGAAGTTAACCTTAAACGGCAAAGGCAAGCTAATTTTATTGGTAGTATGCTCAATCATCACCATCATAGAAGTACCCAATATATGGCACAGTGGATTGATGTTAAAACACAACTAAAGCTTGTTGAAGAAAATAAAGTGACGCAAAACCAAAGTAAATAAAATAAAACCAAATCTCGGAACTGTTGATCTTTCGAGCTTATTTTGTTGTGAATTACTGCTCATTTTTTCGTATTAAAATACATTACCTCTACGTTGCTCTCAATTCCAATAGTGGGCTATTACTCGGCAACTATTCCTGCGTTGCCCTAATGGTCTACATCTCAGTAAAAATCAATGGCGTGCCTTGACTTATGCCAATTCCACTAAGTTTCTCCCACTCAGCGAGATTTAAAAGGCTTATGAGGCAAGGCATTGATTGAAGAGAATGGTTATTCTCTTGTCAAAATCAATAACGTAGCATGTAAGCCTTTTAAATTAGCCCTTTGGGCGTTTGTCAGTACTTCGATAATCGCACAGAATTCCTTTAATATAGAGTGACTATAGACAAAAAAATTCACTTTATTCTCAAAGCACTGACAAGCTCTGAGTGGGAACTAATTTAATGGAACTGGTATTAATTCGCTTCTAATTCCAGTTGAATTATGCCCCTTCAGGTGAAACAGTTAT
>JBAHZW010000113.1:0-20794 GCA_037132835.1 Colwellia sp.
TTTGTCTATAGTTATTCTATATTAAAGGAATTCTGTGCGATTATCGAAGTACTAACAAACGCCCAAAGGGCGAGTTTAAAAGGCTTATATGCTACGTTATTGATTTCGACAATGACGCTACCATTCTCTTCAATCAATGCCCTGCCTCTAAGCCTTTTAAATCTCGCTGAGTGGGAAGAAACTTAGTGAAATTGGTATAACCACACTACAAAGGCTCTGCCTTGTATAAATACCCAACAATTCGCTGCAAAAACAATCTCGAAAGATCAACAGCCCCTAAACCAAGGATATCAAATAGTACTCAGCTTTAAATTTTACCGTACTAGTTCAAGGAAAAATCACGGAGTTGATGACTATCAATGAGTACTTTTGACGTCGAAATAGCATGATAAAACGACAAGATGAAAACTATTTAATAAACCTGAACTCTAATCTTCTTCCAATACATGCGGTCCAGCATAGTTATCAAAACGAGAATATTTACCTTGGAAAGTCAGCGGTATCCGACCAATAGGTCCATTACGTTGTTTACCAATAATAATTTCAGCCATGCCTTTATATTCACTGTCGTCGTGATAAACCTCATCACGATAGATAAACATGATTAAATCGGCATCCTGCTCAATTGAACCCGACTCACGTAAGTCTGAATTAATTGGGCGTTTATCGCTACGTTGTTCCAAACCACGGTTTAGCTGAGAAAGTGCAATAACAGGTACTTTTAATTCTTTTGCTAAGGCTTTCAGTGAACGAGATATTTCAGCTATTTCTAAGGTACGATTATCGGAAAACTGTGGGGCACGCATCAATTGTAAATAATCAATCATGATCATAGAGATACCACCATGATCGCGATGAATTCTCCGTGCCCTAGCGCGAAGCTCTGTTGGTGTTAAACCCGCGGCATCATCAATATACATTTTACCTTTTTCCATCAATAAACCCATGGTTGATGATAACCGAGCCCAATCTTCATCTTCTAATTGACCCGTACGAATTTTGGTTTGATCAATACGCCCTAATGAGGCAAGCATCCTCATCATAATTTGGTCTGCGGGCATTTCTAGACTAAAAATCAGTGCGGGATGTTCTTGTGTCATTGCCGCATGTTCCGCCAAGTTCATCGCAAAAGTGGTTTTACCCATAGAAGGTCGTGCAGCAACAATGATCAAATCAGATTTTTGAAAACCTGCGGTCATTTTATCTAAATCGGCATAACCACTAGGTACACCTGTTACACCGCCATTGGGTGCAGAACACAGCTTTTCAATGCGATCAACGGTTTTCTCTAAGACCGAATTAAGACTTTCTGGGCCTTCAGATTTATTGGCACGCTTTTCGGCAATAGCAAAAACCTTAGTTTCAGCAAAATCGAGTAATTCGGCACTGCTACGCCCTTGAGTATCATAACCCGCTTCGGCAATTTCATTAGCCACGCTGATCATTTCACGGGTTACTGCACGTTCACGAACAATGTCGGCATAAGCAGTGATGTTAGCTGCACTTGGCGTGTTTTTCATCATCTCCGCGAGATAAACAAAGCCGCCAGCATCATCAAGTTTTTGGTCGTTTTCTAATGCTTCAGATAAGGTAATTAAATCAACGGGTTCACCCAGTTCAATTAAGACACCAATGGTTTCAAAAATAAGGCGGTGTGAACGACTGTAAAAATCTTCGGCAACCGCTTTTTCGGCAACACGATCCCATGTTTCATTATCAAGCAGCAAACCACCCAATACGGATTGCTCGGCTTCTAACGAGTGTGGTGGAACCTTTAATTCATCAATTTGTTTATCTCTAATAAACTGCTGTTCTTTGGCGAATTTTCTTGGCTTTTTATCGGGCATTACCTTAATCCTACTCTGCTATATCACTATACTCGCACTTATATTCAACTAACATAATGCCATGCCAGCCAAGATCAGCGAGTATCTAAAAAAGGAGTGCTAATGTAGCAGAATTTGCCTGATGGGAATATACAATTATGGTATTGTGCGGGCATCATGATGTGCTAGGCACAAAAAAAGCGCCAACTGGCGCTTTTTATTACGTTGACTCGCAGTAAGAAAAATCTATTTCTTACCCATGCCCGCGAAACGTTTGTTGAATTTATCAACACGACCGCCGCTCTCAGCCGCTTTTTGCTTGCCGGTATAGAAAGGGTGACAAGCAGAACATACGTCTAAGTGAATATCTTTAGCTAAAGTAGAACGTGTGACTACAACATTGCCACAAGAACAGGTTGCTTTGAATTCAACGTACTTAGGATGAATATCTTTTTTCATGGGGACCTCTATCTCTTATAAGAGAAATTGGGCGCATCGCCACTTAGCCATTTACTTAGGTTGACTCCGATAGGTTTTACCCTACGAGAATAACTGAAATGCCAAGCACCATACGTAGTTAAAATTAATGGTGGCGAATGATAAATGATAGCCTTAATAACTGCAACAAAAATACGCTTAAAATGAGTAAATAGGTACTATTTCAGCTTATTTAAAAAGAAAGTGACATTGTTGCTTGGCAGTATTCATTACAAGGGGCAAAATAGTATTAACCTTTGCTAACCATTTCTGCTAATTAACGTGCCTGAACAATACATTCAAGTTGCTGTCCCTGTCCCTATGCGTCAGCTATTTACTTATCAAGTCCCCAAGGGGTTACAGTCGCCAACGATTAAAACGGGTGAGCGTGTTGTTGTACCTTTTGGCGCTCGACAAGTCATTGCTATTGTTATCGATGAAAAGGCAGCATGTAACTTTGATATCAGTAGAATAAAAAATATTAGTGGCCGCCTTAACGATAATTTTAATTTAAGTCAGTCATTGGTGAGCTTCTTACAATTATGTGCACATTATTATCACCACCCCGTTGGCGATGTTTTTCAGCAGGCATTGCCTATCCTGCTTCGAAAAATTGACAATATTAGCTTAAGTCCACCGAAGGTATGGCATGTACAACCCTCCAATAAAGATAGCGACAAGCTATTATCTAAATTAGCGACAAAGGCAGCTAAACAGTTTGCGCTCTATCAAATAATTAATCATCACCGTGGTATTAGTTGGGTAGAGCTGCGCACATTGGGCTATAGCAAAGCGCAATTAAATGCTCTACAGAGTAAAGATTTAATCATTGAGCAAGAGCAAGAAGCGACTCAGTTTACTTGGCAAACAGACGCGCTAAACAAACAAGATAGACTACGTCTTTCCAGTGAACAAGCCATCATTGTAAGTGCCATCAATAACGCTTCAGGTCAATTTTCTTGTCACCTGATCGATGGCGTAACGGGCAGTGGTAAAACAGAAGTCTATTTACAGGTAATGGAAGATATACTGGCTAACAATCAACAAATTTTAGTCATAGTGCCTGAGATTGGTTTGACACCACAAACCTTAAACCGCTTTGAACAACGATTTAACGTACCTATTGCCCTGCACCATTCAGGGTTAAATGATAAAGAACGTTTAGCAACTTGGTTAAGCGCACAACAAGGTAGCGCCGCTATTGTTATTGGTACGCGCTCAGCAATTTTCACACCTTTACACCGCCTTGGCTTAATTATTATAGATGAAGAGCATGACTCCTCATTAAAACAACAAGATAGTTTTCGTTATCATGGGCGAGATATGGCAATTCTGCGTGCTAGGCAGCTTGATATTCCCATTGTATTAGGGAGCGCCACGCCAAGTTTTGAATCTTTACAAAACGCTCTTTCGGGAAAATATCATTATCATCAACTGCTCAATCGAGCAGGTAAAAGCAATAAAGCTAAAATAGCGCTTATTGATATGAACCAGCAACAAGTTGAGTTTGGTTTATCTGGCACCCTTAAGCATGAAATACAGCAAACCTTAGCGCGCGGTGAACAAGTTTTACTCTTTTTAAATAGACGAGGTTATGCGCCAGCAATTAATTGCCAAGAATGCCATTGGCTAGCAGAATGTCAACGGTGTGATAAACCCTATACCTTACATCAAAAGCAACAGCTGCTTATTTGTCATCATTGTGGCAGTCAAAAACGCATACCACCTCAATGTCCAAGTTGTGGCAGTGTCAGAATAGCCCCCTTAGGGCAAGGTACTGAGCAATTAGAGTCTCGCTTAGCGACATTGTTTCCTGATAGTTCTATTGTGCGTATTGACCGCGATAGCACACGAAAAAAAGGCGAGTTAGCAAAATTACTACAAGAAGTGAGTGATAAAAAGCACCAACTACTTGTCGGCACGCAGATGCTCGCCAAAGGGCATCATTTCCCTGACGTTACCTTAGTCGCGGTATTAGATGTTGACGGTGCATTATTTAGCTTTGATTTTCGCGCCAGTGAACAAATGGCTCAGCTGTTGATCCAAGTAGCCGGTCGTGCCGGACGAGCGAGTAAGCCCGGTAAAGTTTTAGTGCAGAGTAATTTTGTTGATCATCCCTTATTGCAAGACTTAGTACACAATGGCTATCATCACTTTGCTCATCAGGCTCTCAGTGAACGAAAACAAGCGCTATTACCTCCTTTTACTTTTCAAGCATTGTTACGGGCTGATGCAAACTACCCCTCGTATCCAGAGAAGTTTCTACATGCTTTAACACAGCACAAGTTAGACGGTTGTGAGTATGCTGGCCCAGTCCCTGCCGCCATGGAGAAAAAAGCAGGTAAGTTTAGATACCATCTAATCATCCAAGCAAAGTCACGCAAAGATTTACATTGTGCTATTTTGCAATTACTGGCAAAAATATCTCACAATAAATGGCAAAGTAAGGTTCGCTGGAGTTTAGATATTGATCCTATCGATCTAAATTGGTAATAATCCCTAAGCTACCCGTGTTTTTTTACTTCAGCTCGGTTACACTAACTAAAATTTTCCGGCAGTGGCTCCCCTTTTTTCATGGCTAATCAAGACTATATTTCCCGTCCCCCACCCAAAAAGAAAAAAAAGCCTCTAGGTGGTAGAAAAACGTCTAACAAAACTCAGACCTCTCCGTTTAAGTCAAAGGTAATTATCCTTATCGTTATTATTTTAATTGCTTCATTTACTCAGGCATTATGGTCTTTAAAAACTGCTCCAGGCACTAAAAAACCCTTAATTGAGCCAATAGAAAATACAAAAAAAGAAATAAAAACGCCAGATAATGCAACCCCCTTACCCGAACTACCAAAAGAACGGTGGACTTATCATGAAGAGCTAGAAAACAAAGTCATCGAAGCCGGTACATATGAAATTAAAGATAAAGGCCCTTATAAAATGCAATGCGGTTCTTTTACCACTGCACCACAAGCCGAAAGATTAAAAGCCATGATTGCCTTTGCCGGATTAGAAGCACAAGTACAAAGAGTTACCGGAACAAATGGCACCTGGCATAAAGTTATTTTAGGTCCATACCCACGTAAACGCATAGCTGAAAAAGATAAACATAGGCTCAATCGTAGCAAAATTTATGGTTGTCAAATTTGGGGATGGAGATAATATTTACATCACTCCTTGAAAAAAATGCGAAAGACCCCAATTACATTAACATCAAAAGAATTGAGTTAAAATGAGGTTAATGTGACTACTATTGTATCAGTAAGACGTAATGGCAAAGTGGCTATTGGTGGTGATGGTCAAGTATCCCTTGGCAATACCGTAATGAAGGGCAATGCCCGTAAAGTTCGCCGATTATATAATAACAAGGTATTAGCGGGTTTTGCTGGTGGCACTGCCGATGCCTTTACCTTATTTGAACGCTTTGAAAGTAAGTTAGAACAGCATCAAGGCCATTTAACAAAAGCCGCGGTAGAGCTTGCCAAAGACTGGCGCAGTGATCGCGCATTAAGAAAGCTAGAAGCCTTACTTGCTGTCGCCGACGAAACAGCCTCTTTAATCATTACTGGCAATGGTGATGTTATTCAACCTGAACATGATCTTATCGCCATTGGTAGTGGCGGAAACTTTGCTCAATCTGCGGCAATAGCTCTGCTAGAAAACACCGAGTTAAGTGCCAAAGAAATAGTAGAAAAGTCATTAACTATTGCGGGCGATATCTGTGTATTTACCAATCAAAATCACACTATCGACGAACTCTAGCCCGAAGAAAAAACTGATTAATAAGCAGCCTAAGCATGAATAAACACAGCTTAAGCGCCTTGAGGAATAAAGAATGTCATCTATGACCCCACGTGAAATTGTCCATGAGTTAGATAGCCACATTGTTGGCCAGAGTGATGCCAAACGCGCTGTTGCTATCGCGCTAAGAAACCGCTGGCGTAGAATGCAACTCGATAAAGATTTACGCAATGAAGTCACCCCTAAAAATATCTTAATGATAGGGCCAACGGGTGTTGGTAAAACTGAAATAGCGCGTCGCTTAGCCAAACTTGCTCATGCACCTTTTATTAAAGTAGAAGCGACTAAATTCACCGAAGTAGGCTATGTAGGTAAAGAGGTTGAAAGCATCATTCGTGATCTCGCTGATATGGCCATTAAAATGGTGAAAGAAAGCGAAATGAATCGGGTTAAACACCTTGCTGAAGAGGCCGCTGAAGAACGTATTTTAAATGTGCTTTTACCACCGGCACGTGACGGCTTTGGCAACGATGAAGCAAGTGAAAATAGTAATACTCGACAAATTTTCCGTAAAAAATTACGTGAAGGTAAATTAGACGATAAAGAAATAGAACTTGATTTAGCCGCACCACAAGTAGGCGTTGAAATCATGGCACCTCCGGGTATGGAAGACATGACATCGCAGTTACAAAGCATGTTCCAAAACATGTCGACTGATAAAACCAATAAACGTAAGCTAAAAATTAAAGATGCCTTTAAAGCGCTTCAAGAAGAAGAAGCCAGCAAAATTGTTAATCAAGATGATATTAAACAAAAGGCAATTGAAGCGGTAGAGCAAAATGGTATTGTTTTTATTGATGAAATAGACAAGATTTGTAAACGTGCCGAGAATTCAGGTGGTGGAGATGTTTCTCGCGAAGGTGTGCAACGTGACTTATTACCCTTAATTGAAGGCTCAACGGTTAGCACTAAACACGGTATGATTAAAACAGATCACATTTTATTTATTGCTTCTGGCGCTTTTCAAATGTGTAAACCGTCCGATCTTATTCCTGAGTTACAAGGCCGCTTGCCAATACGGGTCGAATTAAAAGCATTAACCGCCGCTGACTTTATCCGCATATTAACGGAGCCTTTTGCTTCATTAACCGAGCAATATATTGCCTTACTCGCCACTGAAGGTGTTAATGTAGTCTTTACCGATGATGGTATTAAAGCTATTGCAGATTCCGCTTGGCAAGTTAATGAGAGTACTGAGAATATTGGTGCACGTCGTTTACATACTATGATGGAACGCTTAGTTGAAGATTTATCATTTAATGCCGATCAACGTAGTGGTGAGAAAATCAGTATTGATGAAAACTATGTCATTAATATATTAGGCGACGTTATTAAAGATGAAGATTTAAGTCGTTTTATTCTTTAATATCTTAGGCTAATTTATTAACCTCTTTGGTATTACACCCTGTGCTATTAATCACTCTCTTACTGTCATTAGCAACGTTTAACAACGTTGAAATATTAACAACCGAAAAATAGTTTACTGCCATGAAAATTACCCATTTTATTATAGATAAAACCGAAAAAAATTTAACTGTTGAGCTATCCACTGGTGACGAGACTATGAATAAGCAGCTTAGCTTTGAATATTTACGCATAAGCTCTCCTGAACACCCAGCTAAAAAAGTTAATGCAAACCAAGCCCCTGTTATCAGTCATAAAAAAAATGTCATGCTAGTTAATATTGAGAGTGTTGCCAAGCATGGTTATCGATTAATTTTCGATGATGACCATAGCGCTATCTATAGTGAAGAATATATTCATACTTTAGCACTAGATTATGACCTGCGGTGGCATCAATATTTATCCAATCTAAAAGCTAGTGGGCACTCCCGTGAAGCGACAATTGAGATTAAACAGCTATAAAAAACATCCTTTCCCAAATCACCTTACTTATTAAAGATATGGTTGAGTTTTTCTGTTATGGCTTGTTGTGAGTCTTTATTAAAGCCAACGTGTATTGAAATAATATTTCCTTTAGGATCAATTAAATATGATGTTGGCATACCGGATATTTCAAACTGAGTAGCGATAACTCCGTCCACGTCATGATAGACATCAAAATTAATAGGATTATCGACTAAAAATTTGATGGCATCGGCTTTGTCTGCATCAACAGAGATAGCAATAACTTTAAAGTTTTTATCTTTAAAGGTCTTTTGCAATTTCACCATGAAAGGAAATGATTTTTTACAAGGTTTACACCATGTAGCCCAAAAATCAACATAAATATAGTCCCCCTGCAATGCTTTGAACTGCGTATTTTCAGTCTCATTCAGCCCGATTAAAGGCAGATCATTAATGACTGCAGCCTGACTAATCGTGCTTAATATACAAAAAGAAACTGCAGCCATTATATTTAACGTATTTTTTACATTCATCATTACACCTCAAAAGCAGTAATTTAAGATAGGTTATCTTATTTTCATGTTCCCTTTTACTATCATCGACGTAAAAGATTATTTACTCAACTAAAAACAATAAAAACGCATAACAAACTTATTACAACTTTATTACATTAAAGATGCAATTCAATTGTTTAAACGATGAACAGTTTGAATTATGATTGAGTGTTGTTTAGGGTAATAATTCCACCATCCGTAACGAAACTGAATACCAGATCACTTTAGAGGAAGGTACTAGTGGAAATACCATTATAAGTGCCAGTAATGTCACAGATATGGCTCAAATAGCGTCAGTAACTTCGATCTAGTACTTTAAACACTTAGCAATTTTATCAGCGTGCTAAAAAACTGAGCCTATTTAAAGCGCAGAGTCAAAGAAACCACAAAGCTTTTATCATATCCAACTCGATGGCAGTGGCAGAGGTGCCTATTACCCTCGCAGTTATGCGGTTTATATTTCCATTAAGGGTAATAACTGGGCTATTGCTAAAGGTATTAGGACACACACCCTTAATAAAATTAACTGGACTAACTGTTGCCTTTTACTCTTGTGTCGTTTATTTTAAAAATAACAATTATACGCCTATTATACCCGTTCCATTAATTCGGTGATCTGCTTTAACCATAGGAAAAATGGCCAAATAAATAATGAGGTCATTGGTTATTTTAACAAGAACAGATGATCGCATCATTAGTGGGCTTGGTATTATGTGGGCCTTAAACCTAAGGAATTGACTATGCCGACAAATAAGCACAAACGAAAAGCTTCAGCTCATACTAAACCTAAAGCAGCAAAGCCACTGGGTCTAATAAGTTCACATCCCAAAGTTTTTACTTTAGTTGGTGTGTTCTTAGTTGCCGTAAGTCTGTTTCTTTTAATTTTTGAATCTCAAGATAATGCAATGTTTGGTCTTGCAATGATTGCGCTTATAACGGGTGTGATGTTAGTCATTTCTGCAAAAATTGCTATAACTAAGAAAAATAACTATAAGACAAGTACTTAACGGAAGCAGAAAGTTCAATTTATAACATGCCTATGTAGTTTACTCAGGAACGCTTTATAAGCGTCATCTTCGAAGTCTCTAATCGAAGATCCATTGCTCTTTAAAAATGGGATCCCCGATTAAAACACCACGGGGATGTCGATCCTGAGCCAAGTGCATAGGCCTGATTTATAATAAGCTTGCCTTTACAGTTTAGGCATTAGTCTGTGGTTGTTGGCTTTGAATAAGGTGTTTGATGATAAAGGTTAATGATGATAAACCACCCGCTTTTTTAGGCTTTCTGCTAAAATGCTCAGACACAATATACACCTTAAAATAACTACACAGACAATAAGGAGATTGAAATTCTATTCATGATGATCCTAGGTATTCATTGCTCATTATGAACCCTAGGTATCTGTAATTAAAGAGAGCTTAGTTCAGGGTATAAACAAGAATATGTTTTTCGCCCGTTAAAATAAGGTCTTTACCACTAAGCTCTGCTTCTGACCAGTTAGATAATGTACTCGCGACTTGCACCTCTAGTGAATAAATCTCAGGGATACACATTTTTCGTGAATTACCCATTTTATCTATACGTAGTTTATTGGCTTCTAATTGCAATTCACCAAAGAAATTATTACAAGCAAGTTTGCCTGAGGCTTTGCCTTGATCATCTATTTTTAGGGTACTGCTAGTTGTGATGTTTTTATTATCAACAGTCACTAATTTCCATTGTTGCGATAAAGCTTGCAGTTCAAGGGGGTGTTTGGCTATTTCTGCTGTTGGCCCGCTACTACAGGCAAATAACAATGTACTCAGTGATAATATAACGACTTGTGCTAATTTCATTTAACGTTCCTATGGTTTATTTGACTATTGGTTACACTTTTAACCTTTCTCATCAAGCGTGATAGGTGAAAACGAACACGGTTAATGTCAAAAAGATATACCTCCATCATACTTCAAAATGCAAAGTCAGCAAGGAAAATCACACCAATATGTTAGAGGACTAGGCTATTAAGTTCCGTGTAGCATCACAGCGCTGCTACCATAGAAGCCATACCGAAGACTTCCCATACGGTTATATAAACCCGACCTTTTGATTTATTTATGCTCATTAAAATAAGTTAAACTGAGTCGACACATGGTTTTCTGGCAAACCTTTTCTATCAATTCTTCTGCTCTTGTTGTTCAAATTACTGGATGTTTTTCAATCACTATGGGGGCATCAATACACAATGACCTTAACCACGCTGCACATTGGATATCTATCCTAAAAATATGCTTTAATCTTTTCGCCCAAGTCATTGAGTTGATAATATAGGTATGATTTAAATAAAAAGAGAGGTATGTTATGAGTACGACTCAATACAAACAGGCATTACTTGACTTGACGCGTTAAAAAACTACCGCCTATGACGGAGGAGGAAGATCTCGAACGTAAAAAATTACTGAACGAGATCTGTGAAGATCCTAAAACTATTCTTAAGCGCACACCATCTAGCGCCCCTAAAAGGATACTCTAGTTTATAGAGCCGATTATTTAAAAGATAACCTAGATAAAATGCATTCTCCTGCTAGAAGAAAGAAACTTCGTGTTCTGAGTATGTATTGAGACTACAGGAAGAATAAATGCCATTTTTACTAAAATCTGACCTTGTTCGTTTATATAGCCTGAGGTCTTGTTAGAGATGAAATACGCCACACGTTCTGCTATAGGGTTTTAGCTAGATAATAATTAGGCTATAAAAGTAAATAAAAGCAGCGAAGATAAAGTTGTGAATGATGTGACTCATACTATTAACCGCTAGACGAATAGCAATGAAGCACATAGAGGTAACGGCTAGGAGTATGATGAAAATCACAGCTATCGAACGAGTAAAGTCAGCTTTTATTGCTGGAATTTGGGCAACCTTGGCCAGTGTCAGTCTCGGGTTAGGATTTAAAATTTGGTTGGCTCAATGGGTAGCAAAGGAAAATCTGGCCCTCTACCACACCAGCATCGATATCATCTCACTGTCTCTGATCCTGATGACGGGCTTTCGCTCCTCGATGGTGGTGAACTACTCACAAACAAAGAATGATAAAGATATCACTAATATTTTCCGTTTTAGCATGATCACTATGGTATTGCTTACTTGGGGAGTTGTCTTACCTTATATCAAGCACAAGTTGCACATCCAAGTGGAATACTTCCACTTAGTCGGAATCATATTAGGCATGGGATCGAAGGTCTACTTTACCAATCAGATAGCCATGTACCGTATGTACAATATTTCCAACAAGGTCACTTGGTTGGAGCCCTTAGCCCAAATTTTAATCTTTTGTGTCTGCTTTTATCTGTTAAGTCAAGCCGCCATTGCCTCGCTATTTTTTTCCATGATGTTCTCCTCTCTCGCCATGGCTGCCTTCATGTTTATTTGCCGACGAAAACAAATAAAGACACCACCTTTAGACTCAGTAAATATGAACGAAAACTTGGTCAACTTCGTCAAAAAAAGCTTTACTGCATCCCTAGAAGCTGGTGCTAGCATATTGATGATCTACATTACGGTGTTACTCACGATTGCTCACTTTAGCATCGAAGAACTCGGAGACTTTCAGGTAGTTGTCAGACCTATGATTACCTACCTGACATTGCTGTTCGTTTTCCCTATCTACCGGTTCGTGTTACCTGAACTTGCGGTTTGTGTTCGACAATCTGACCTGCAACAAATTAAGCAGATAAAAAAGTGGATATATAAGCTGGCCATAATCGTCGGTTCGAGCTTTTTCATTATTATGATTTTATTCAGCCATAACATTGTAAGTTGGGTATTTCCAGCACAATACGCTCAGGCGGCACCTGTACTGATGCACTTCTCTATGTTCTTCATCTTTATGATGCTGAACGCCTATCAACTCGCGTTTATTAAGGCTCACGGCTTATTTACTCAAAGCTTGATAATCAGAATTAGTGGTATCTTTGCTCTAATCGCAAGCTACTATATATACAGCGAGATAACCGACAATGTTGTGGCGGTGATTTTAGCCCTAGGTACTGGCTATCTTCTAATGTTCATCTTCTCAAGCATGGTAGAGAGGCAGATCCACAGACGAGAGCGCAGTAGCAGCCTGCCTATGGAGTAAAAGGTAAAATAGCAAGAATCGAGTAAAGGAAAAATAAATGCAATGACCTCAGCCACCGCCACATTGATCACAATTTTCGATATCTATCCCAAAAAAACGCTTTAATCTTTACGCTCAGGTATTGAATTGCAATTTTTTTATTCTCTTCGGCATTATCGTCCCGCATAGTCTTTGATTTATTCTGTTTACTATTGGACATTAGCTACCAAGGTCACTAAATTGACGATAACTCACGAGTAACACACTATCACCAGGGTAAGTGTAGCGAGGGTTTGTAAATCCAATCTCGTTTAACTCTTGCCCATAACGACTCATGTAAGTCGATAAAAGATTCTTGTTTTAGTAAAAATATTTTATAAACTTCATCAAAATTATCACCATAGGCGGCAATTTGTTTAGGGAAAATATAAGCGACAGCATAGTTATAGACTTCAATGTCCAACTTATTTGCCTGCAGAATAAGATCTTTCAAATAGGGGTCACTCTCGTAGGGCAGTGGTGCTACACCGTGTGACAGATTTCTTGACTTGTAGTTAATATCAAAACAAGGTTCATTTAACCAGTATTTCAATAAAATTAGCGATTGGTCAAACTGCTCTGTTATACCCACTAAACCTATTTTATTTTCTAACATATCAATGGCTAGTTGACTATTTTGTTCTCCGCAAAGCCATTTAGTCTGAGCATTATGTTGAGTTTGATCTTTAGCAAATTCCTCGAACGCTGCTAGCGTGCATTGTTCCATTCTGCCACGATAGAGGTGATGAAATTTAGACAAAAAACGCTTGCTAGGATCACGTAAAAAAGTAAAATATCTAATATTAGGGTAATGGTTATCAAGATCCGAAAAACTACAAACCCTATGCCCAGTAATACCAGATAGATCAGGGTAAAGCTTATTCATAAAGCGCAAGTTTTCATTTTTTAACCAAGGCGTTGTACTTCTACAGTAGGTTGGGCATTTCACATCACAATGCCGTGCACCAAAAGAGCGACGAAAAAGATACCTTAACGTTGTACCTGCGGTTTTAGGAATGTGAATAAAAGCGTACATCAAAATATACCTTTTACACGTTGATATGTTTTATCGCTATCCTTTAGGTTCAATACTTCCATAACGCCTTAAAATTATATACTCATTTAGAGCTTTTTTAGTGGAGTATATAGTATAGAAAAAATAAGCGCAATTTTTCTTAAAATAAAAAATATTAAGTCAATATTTAGAACTCATACTCTGCCATTATTCCTCTTTTATTTCGATGAGCCATCACAATTCAGGCTGTTTTTGGTATCACCCGACTAGTTAAAGGTAAAAAAATAATATTTTCCATGCGGTATACTAACCAACTCTTTTGATTTATATCACCCCACATAAACAAAAAAAGACGACCTAGGTCGTCTTTTTAATCTTCTAACATCGAATTCATTGCGTTTAAACACTGAATGGTGACTTATTTTTAGGCGGTTACGCGAAATTGACGCGAGTCAATGAGCATAGTCGACAACAAAATTAAGCCCGCAAACAAGTTAGAAAGAATTGACTAGCCACCGAAGTCATCCAACATGATATTCTCGTCTTCTACACCAAGATTTTTAAGCATATCAATAACAGCAGCGTTCATCATTGGTGGACCACACATGTAGTACTCACAATCTTCAGGCGCCTCATGATCTTTCAAATATTCTTCAAAAAGAACATTGTGAATGAAACCCGTCATGCCATCCCAATTATCTTCTGGTTGTGGATCGGATAAAGCAACATGCCAGACAAAGTTATCATTATCAGCCGCTAAGCCGTTATAATCATCTTCATAGAACATCTCACGCCTAGAGCGAGCACCATACCAAAAACTCATCTTACGTTTAGATTTAAGACGTTTAAGTTGATCAAAGATATGAGAGCGCATTGGCGCCATACCAGCACCACCACCAATAAAGACCATTTCATTCTCAGTTTCTTTGGCGAAAAATTCACCAAAGGGGCCAGAAATGGTGACTTTATCACCGGCCTTAAGATTGAATATATACGAAGACATTTTACCTGCGGGTAAATGTAACTTACCCGGAGGTGGCGTAGCAATACGCACGTTCAGCATAATAATGCCTTCTTCTTCGGGATAGCTTGCCATTGAATATGCACGTAAGGTATCGGTGTCTACTTTTGATTCTACGTCAAAGAAACCGAAATGTTCCCAATCGCCTCGGTACTGTTCAGCAATGTCAAAATCACGGTACTTAATATGATGCGCTGGGGCTTCAATCTGAATGTAACCACCTGCTTTAAACGGTACGGATTCGCCATCAGGAATTTTCAAGATTAATTCTTTGATGAAGGTTGCTTGGTTATCATTAGAGATAACTTCACATTCCCATTTTTGCACACCAAAAATTTCGTCTTCAACCTCAATTTCCATGTCTTGCTTAACCGCCACTTGACAGGCTAAACGACAGCCAGATTTCGCTTGGCGTTTGTTAATGTGACCTTCTTCGGTAGGTAAAATATCACCGCCACCCGAATGAACATCAACACGACACTGACCACATGTACCACCACCACCACAAGCCGAAGGAATAAAAATACCTTGATCAGCTAATGCACCTAATAATTTACCACCCGCAGCCGTTGTGACTGATTTTTCGGGGTCGCCATTTATACTTATTGTTACGTCACCACTTGATACGAGCTTAGATTTAGCAAATAAAATCACTAAGACTAAGCTAATAATTATCACGGTAAACATCGATATGCCGAGAATAATTTCCATCGACTTTTCCTCAAATTTATTGAAAACCTCTAACCTAATTAACGAGCTTAGGCTGCGTATAATAGTGACTAATCAAAGCGATAGCGCGGAATTGACGATAGTCAATGAGCACGTCCTACGCCGTAATTACACCATAATGCGTGAGATAAATCGTTACAACGAAATACCACCGAAAGATAAGAAGCCAAAAGCCATCAAACCTGCAGTAATAAACGTAATACCTAAACCTTTTAAACCGTCTGGCACGTCAGAGTATTTCATTTTTTCGCGCAAACCAGCCATTAATACAATGGCTAACATCCAACCTACACCAGAGCCAAGCCCATACACAACACTTTCGCCCAGAGTGAGATTTTTGGCCACCATAAAAGATACCGCACCAAAAATGGCACAGTTAACGGTTATTAATGGTAGAAAGATGCCAAGCGCTTGATATAAAGCCGGGAAATATTTGTCTAACAACATTTCCAATATTTGTACTAAAGCGGCAATAACACCAATAAAGGTAATAAATGACAAGAAGCTAAGGTCAATTGATTCTTTCGGATCAGTCACGCCCATAAGGCTATCAAGTGCACCAGGCGCTAAAATTGCTTGGTAAATAATTTGGTTAGCAGGAACCGCTAAACCTAATACCACGATAACCGCAACACCTAGGCCAATGGCTGTGCTTACTTTTTTCGAGACCGCTAAGAAAGTACACATGCCTAAGAAGAAGCTTAACGCCATATTCTCAATAAAGATGGTTTTAATAAATATGCTTAAATAATGTTCCATGAGTTATTAATCCTTCTCAACTTGTTCAGGTTTCCACTGGCGAAGTGCCCAGATGATCAAACCTATAATGAAGAATGAACTAAAGGGTAATACCAATAAGCCGTTGCCTTGATACCAACCACCGTTTTGAGTTAACTGAAATATCTCAATACCGAATAGGGTTCCGAAGCCCAATAGCTCTCGGAAAAATGCAACAATCATTAAGACCGCACCATAACCTAAGCCATTACCAATACCATCTAAGAAACTCACACCAGGCTTTTCTTTCATGGCAAAAGCTTCCGCACGCCCCATAACAATACAGTTAGTTATGATCAAACCAATAAATACCGATAGCTCTTTCGATAATTGATACGAGAAAGCTTTCAATACTTGGTCAACAACAATAACTAATGACGCAATAATCGCCATTTGCACAATAATACGTACGCTTGACGGTATTTGATTACGAATAAGTGAAATAAATAAGTTTGAAAATGCGGTGACTAAGGTTACCGCAATAGTCATAACCAAAGCATTAGCCAATGAACTTGTTACCGCCAGCGCAGAACAAACACCTAAGACTTGCAGTGCAATGGGGTTGTTATCAATGACAGGTCCAAAAAGAACTTTTTTAGTATCTGAAGACATTAGTTCAATCCTCCCTTGGCTATTTTGTTACGAAATTTGCTAATGAATGGTCCATAACCTTCGTCGCCTAACCAAAAGTGTAAAGTAGACTCAATACCATTGCTGGTTAATGTCGCACCTGATAGTGCATCAACACCATAAATATCACCTTTTTTAGCGCCACCTTTAATAATTGTAATGGCAATCTCACCTTGCTCGTTAAACATTTTTTTACCTGGCCATAAAGCTTTCCACTTAGGGTTAAGCACTTCAGCACCTAAGCCGGGAGTTTCTTTAAGATCCGAATAAATAACGCTTCGAACGGTATTTAAATCAGGAGCTAAACCAATAAAACCATACATTAAATCCCATAAGCCCATGCCTAGCATAGGTAATACTATGGTATTTAATTGACCTTGATCATTTTGAACTAAATAGATAACAGCACGATTTGCACGGCGGTTAATGCCCGCCATATCGTTTTTAGGTTTAATCGATTTATTAACATCGCGTGCTTCCACTCGCTCATCGAACATATCAGTATCACCGTCAATGATTTCGCCCGTATCTAAGTTAACCATTTTAGCTACAACATATTTTTGGTACGCTGCTTTGATGCTTTTGCTGTCAGTACCTGTTTGGGATAATAGGCCAGACGCTTCTAAAATTTTAGTTTTCTTATCCAATAGTTTGTTTTCAATTTGCAAAGGTTTCAAACCAATGGTTGAAATTGATACTAGCGCAGCACACACTAAACAAATAATGAAAACAAATATAAGCGTTCCGCTGAACGTTTCTTTCTTTTTAGTATTAGACATTACGTGCAAGCCTCCGTTTGATATTGCTTTGTACTACAAAGTAGTCAAACAATGGTGCGAATAAGTTAGCAAATAAAATAGCTAACATCATCCCTTCAGGGAAGGCAGGATTAACAACACGAACCAATACTGTCATCACGCCAACTAATGCGCCAAACCAATATTTACCCGTATTGGTAAATGAAGCTGAAACGGGATCCGTTGCCATAAACATCATACCAAAAGCAAAGCCACCAATAACAAAGTGCCAATGCCAAGGCATAGCAAACATAACGTTCGATTCACTGCCAATAAGATTGAATAGTAATGAAGTTAAGACCATGCCACCAAACACACCTAAGACGATGCGCCATGAAGCAATGCCTTTATAAAGGATATATGCTCCACCCAATAAAATAGCAAAAGTAGACACTTCACCGACAGAGCCTGGAATAAAACCCCAAAAAGCGTTCCACCAATCTGCGTTTATGGTGTAATCAACCATGCCCGGCATGCCCGCATTAAATGCACTTAACGCGGTAGCACCAGAGAAGCCATCCGCAGCAACCCATACCGCATCACCTGAAATTTGAGCAGGATAAGCAAAGAATAAAAATGCACGACCTGCCAATGCTGGGTTTAAGAAGTTTCTCCCTGTACCACCAAAGATCTCTTTAGCGATAACTATACCAAAAGTAATACCGATAGCCACTTGCCATAAAGGAATACTAGCAGGCAAAATAAGTGCAAATAAAATAGAAGAAACGAAGAAACCTTCATTTATTTCATGTTTACGCACTGCAGCAAATAGCACTTCCCAAAAACCACCAACAGCAAACGTTACCGCGTATATAGGTAGGAAAAACATAGCACCATAGAAAGTCATATCAAACAAGCCTGAACTTGCTGTTAATGAACCGCCTAATGCGCTGAATAAATCAACTTGCCAAGATTGTGGTAAGGCATAACCAGCCGCTAACGCGTCAACCGCTTGATAACCAATGTTATACATACCAAAAAACATGGCGGGGAAAACAGCAAGCCATACGGTGATCATGATACGCTTTAAATCAATGCTATCACGAATATGGGTTTTACCTTTGTTTACATGACCGGGGGTAAATAAACCAGTAGCAACGGCTTCATAAAGAGCAAACCACTTCTCATGTTTGCCGCCTTTTTCAAAATGCGGCTCTAACTCTTCAATAAATTTTTTCAAGCCCATGACTAACCTTCCTTCTCGATGGTAGTTAGACAATCACGAAGAATAACACCGTAATCTGTTTTGCCAGGGCAAACAAATGTACACAGTGCTAAATCTTCTTCATCTAGCTCTAAGGCACCCAGTTTTTGCGCGCCATCGGTATCGCCGGAGCAAATGTCGCGTAAAAACAAGGTAGGTAAAATATCTAATGGCATAACACGTTCAAAGTTACCAATAGGCACCATGGCACGTGAGCTACCGTTAGTCGTAGTAGTCATATTGAATAATTTCTTCGGAAAGAAATGAGACATATAAGCACGAGTTACGGAGAATTTATTAGGTCCTGGATACATGAACCCTATAAACTCTTTATCACGACCTTCAAGAATCAATGAAATTTGAGTATGATAACGACCTAAATAACCATGAACAGCCGTCGCTGTTGCACCCATTAACAATGAGCCAGAAACAGTACGCAGTTCACCTTCAGTTGCTTCACCCGCAGCTAATTCTGCGGTACTAGCACCTAATACAGTTCGGATTAGACGAGGGTTCTTAGCGGCAGGCCCCCCAAGTGCGATAACACGGGAGGTATCTATTTCACCCGTAGTAAATAATTTAGCAAAAGCGATAACATCTTGGTAACCAAGATGCCAAACAAACTTATCGCTACTCACCGGTTTTAAAAAATGGATATGTGTACCCACTAAACCCGCAGGGTGTTTACCGGAAAATTCGGTCACCGTGGCATGAGTATCAACTGGAATGTTAGCGCCAGGTGCTTTACTAACAAATACCTCACCAGTCGTTAAGCGAGATAAAATGGTTAAACCATTTTTAAAAGCTTCAGCTTGCTCATTAATGATAACTTCTGGATTGGCCGCTAACGGGTTAGTATCCATAGCGCTAACAAAAATCGCAGTCGGAACAGTATCAATGGCGGGGACTTTGCTGAATGGACGGGTTCTAAGCGCCGTCCATAAACCAGAATCAACTAGGTTCTTAACAACATCTTCACGAGCGATAGAAGCTAATTTAGTTGAGGGATAAACAGTAAACGTTTCTTGATCATAGCCATCGATTTCGATAACAACTGATTGTAAAACACGTTTTTCGCCTCGGTTAATTTCTTTAACAACACCGGCAGCTTGAGCTGTGAATTTAACGCCAGGATTTTTTTTATCTTCAAAAATCACCTGACCTTTTTTTACGCGATCAGCCACTTTTACAAACATGGTTGGACGCATACCCACAAACTCTTCACCGAGTGTTGCAACGGTTTTGATGGTCGGACCATCATGGATTACCTGCTGAGGAGCACCTTTAACAGGAACATCTAAGCCTTTCTTTATTGTAATCATAAACACTTGCACTACTTTTGATGGGAGTATAAAAATGATCTATTTAGTTTAGCTTACCAAGACGTTAACAAAAAGCTAAAGTCTCAATTAGAAAAAAGTATAAATAAGCCATTTCAGTGTATTTCAGTAAGAATTAATTAGTAGCATGACACTAAAAAAAACTTACTGGCTCTAAGTTAAAAATTAATGGCGCGATTTTAGCATAAATAGACCTTTTTATTCTATGGTCATTCACAATAATTCATTAGACTTTAGTCTATAAACCATTTTTTTTCATTGATAGTAATCATTCAAGCGATAAAAATAATTTATCTCTTCAAGATAGACTCTAATTTAATAAAAAATGTTAACTTAAAGGTATTGAATAGAATGCGAGCTATTGTCGGCTATGAATACTGGTTTCTTATTCTAATAGGGGCTGTTGATCTTTCGAGATTGTTTTTGCAGCGAATTACTGGGTATTTATACAAGTCCGAGCCTTTGTAATGTGGTTATTCCACATAAAAAGGTGATAACGCCGTAAAAACGACCAACAAACGCTGTCTAAAAGATTCGGCTAAAAGCGTTTTTTTCATTGTTGAGTCGTGTTTGCGTAGAATGACTAGGCTACACGCGACTCGCCGCGAATAAAACGCTTTTAGCTCGAACAAAATTTAACCGCGAAAG
>JBAHZW010000125.1:0-11037 GCA_037132835.1 Colwellia sp.
TAAATTACCAATATCATCCCAGGTATAGGTAATATCTTGAACAGGATAATTACCAGAGCCATCCGCCTTTTGGTTTTCTATACGCCCTGTTTGAGGGTTATATTGATAATCTGTGGTTATACCATTACCACGTTCACTGGACGTGACTTGGCCGCTGGCATTCATTTCAAGTAGCTGATATATCCCTTCATAGTTATCACCTGAAATACTACTAATACCCAGCGGATAGCCGTATTGGTTATAGTGATAATACGTACCTGTGTTAGCGGTAATACTGCTAAAAGCATCGTAATTCTTTTGAATGCGACCTATATCATCATAGACAACGCGTGTCGTGTAAGTGCCGTCATTGATATTTGAGCCAAGTGCTTTTGTTTCAGATGACAGGCGACCGAGCGTGTCATAACTAAAGACTTGGCAATATATGGTGGCACTTGTGCTGCATGTAACATTGCTGTTCGTACTATGTACAATAGCACTGACCATACCTTCTGCTGACCGTGTTTGACTAGGAGAGCCTAAAGGCAAGGCATCATCGTCAAAGTACCAACGTGTTGTGTTAATAATACTGCCTGTTAGTGAGGTTTTATCCAAGCGGTACGCTAATCGACCTAAGGTGTCGTAACTACTGATAGTTACTTCATTTTCAGCATTGGTGATAGTGGTTAATTCACCATAAGCATTATAACCATAAGACCAGCTCCCTTTATCTGGGTCACTCATTGTGCTTTTACGACCTAGGTGGTCATAATTGATATCAATCACAATGTTATGCGGATCTGCGCTACTGCCTTTACTTGTGGCTGTGTCTAAGTTTCCTAGTGGGGTATAGGTATTAATAACAATACCGCCTAAGTGGTCTTCAACCTGAGTGAGTTGCCCTAGCGCATTCATTGTTTCAGTTTTAGTTTTATCTATGCCATCTGTATAAGTGGTAACAAACCCATTGTAACTCATTTGGCTCGTACTATTGTCAGGGTTGGTTATTAAGGTATTGCGTCTTAAAATGTCATAATTAAAACTCGTCCAATAAGTATCGCTACTAAAATAAGGGGCTGATTGAAAAACTAATAGCCCGCTTTGATCATATTCATTATCGGTAATACTTTGGCGACCATCAAAACCTATTTGACTAGTGCGTATTGTTTGACCAAGAACATTAATGTATTGATAGCCAACAGAGCCAGAGGCTGCAGCTTGCTCAATACGCATTACAGCGCCATTTGGACAATAAGCTGTTCCTCCGTTATAACCACTACACCAAGCCATTTCATTGGACGACCAATTGCCGTCGTTAGTGCCTTGATAAATTTGACGACCAAAGCTGTCATAATCTATGGTTGTCACAAGATTATTTAACCCCGTAATACTCGTTGGTTGCCCATAATCATCGACCGCGGTAACCTGCAAAACACGATGTAATTTAGCGTTATATTGATTTTCAACATAACGACCCCAGTTGTCATAGTTTGTCGTAATCGTGCGAGCTGCTAAATTAGTTGCATTTAATGTGACGGTTGCAGGATTGCCTAAAACATCGTAAAGGTAGGTTGTTGTGCTGGTGTAAGTCGCCTTATTCGGCTCAACTGTTTTTATATGTAACTGACAGTTATCGTAATAACTAAAATCTGTTTCAAGGGTTTTAGACGTATTAGGTAGTTGGTGAGTAACTGATAATTTACTCGGGAACCCGCTATCATTACAATCATCCACATCACCACTATATTGCAATGCTGTCATCGTTGTTTTTACCATCACGCCATTTGCTGTTGTGACTTCATTAATAATACTGTCTTTATGACCATCGCCATTAATCGAGTTATTAATTGAGGTTACCTTTAACAATGCTTCCGTAATAGGGTCGTGATTTGCTTGGGTGACATGCTCAGCATAAACCTGATAGATAACATTACCATTAGATTTAGTAATGCTATTCATTGCCCAATCGGTATAGGTGGTAGAGAGCACTTGCTCTGATGTTGTACGCACTTGCTCTAACGCGACAAGCCCATTAAATGGAAAATCTTGGCGGTATACCGTTTGAGTTTCTAGGGATGTACTGTCATCAATCCGAGTGATTGTTTCAAAACCTACAAAACCTCGTCTACTACGGGTAAATGCAGGTCCGTAATAGTAACGAGTTGTTTTGGTTGCACTATTATTTACAGAACCCGAATAACCGCTACTTGTATTTGGGTTGCTTGTGATTACGTCTGTAACGATGGATAAACCACCCGTAACGGGTTTGTATAACAATCCTTCATCTAAGCTATCACTGGTGGTTTCAGGTAATAGATCTGTTGCTAATCGATCATAAAACTGTGTTTCAGTGCTAGCACCGCTATTATAGCGTGTGCTGCACACTGCAGTACTTAATTGGATACACAATGTATCTTGTATTTCATCAATATTAGCTGCGTTAACATCAAACGGCTTATAGTGCTCTGATGTGGCTATATTTTCATAGTTTATTGTCGTGACATGACCAGTTCCTGTGGTAATCGTTTTAATTCGCCCTGTCAATTCATTATTTGAACTACCTGTTAACAATTCTATATCACTGTAATATCCACTATGGTCATCTGGCTCACTTGCGTTAAAACTGACAAAACCTGTCAATTTGAGCAAGTCTAAATGCCCATCACCGGTAAAGTCAGCAAAATGCATTTGCTGCCCTGTGTTCAAATTAAACTTGCTGGTTTGAATATATTCACCATCATTAAAATGATATACGCTAGAGCCCGCAACAAGGTCTAGATCACCATCGAGATCAAGGTCAATTAAATTATGAGATATACCTTCATTGTACTGGTCCACCACACTAGTAAATTCAGTACCATAATTGGTAAGTAGAAAAGAAATACTTTGGGTTTCATAATCACCTAAGTCTTCATCTTCTGTCGTTTCAGCATGCGTTTCAACCGCAAGTACATCTGAAAGGCCATCACCATTAATGTCGACGATGGAAATAGAGCCGGTGGTACCTATATCAACATCAAATGAATATATTTCAGTCAACTCAAATTCATCCCCACCTGTCCCTAAAGGTAATTCAAAGACTTTATAGTTGTGGTGTTGTTCGTCAGAGAACCCGGCGACTTGTACCACAATATCTATTTGACCGTTACCGTTAAAATCACCAAATTGCATGCCAAATTGTTCATAACCTTTAATACCTGATGAGGTGCTTATAGCCGGTAAAACAAATGAATATTTGTTTTTACTCGAGTCCCAGTTTATCTCTCCTGTGGCGCTGTCTATTTCACTTAATTGAACGTAAAAACGCTGAACTCTAGATTGCCTTCCATTATCAAGACTTAGATTATCACGCGGCCCGCCATCTTCAGCCTCATATCCTCGGGTTATAAGATCTGGTATGCCATCGCCATTTAAGTCAATAAACGGACCTTTATGATATGGACTTGTGTATATTTGCTCTTCAGCTGAAGTAGACCCAGAGCTAGTACTAGTTAGTGTAGCAAAAGGATAAACAGAATTGTTTTCTAGGCCTAGTAAGCCTGATTCATAAATTTGCCAATCATTCCCTTGGTAATGACTATAAAAGCCTCGATGGTCTGCACGTCCATCAAAATTGAAGTCTTGTAAAACGAGTGAAGTAAATGAGTGGAATCTTCCTTCTGATGCATCACACTCTTTTTCTACACGCTCTGAATTGGCTTTATTCAGACCATTAACTGAGCCTAAAAAATAACTATATGCACATTTTCCACTAACACTATTTTCATCTATTGAGTTATGACGAACTAACAAATCAGTAATACCATCGCCATTAATATCACCTGTACCTATACCGCCGATATCAGTAATACCAGCAAGACCAGTTGATGAATTGGTTATATCTTGACTTGAGTAATCAAAACTATCATCAGTCCATTCAAACGTGGTTGCAGGAAAACAACTACCGCCTGCACACTCTTGAATAGAATCAAGTTTACTTTGGTAGTTAGTTGTAGTTGTCGATTTATAATATAGATCGTAGTTTTTTAACGTAGTACCACTTTTTTTAACTATTATTTCACTCAACAAGTCGATTGTATTAAAATTAGAGCCATCAATATGACGATAAATAGGGTCTTCTCGTTCGGTATAATTAAATTTTACGGTATAGAGAGCGGTTGAAGAGTTGCCATAGGCATAACCAATTTCATCAATGATAAATGTTCCCGCATCATCGCCTGAGCTACTGGTGTCTATATTCTCATAGATATACGTAATTGCATTGCCTGCAATATCTTCTTTACTGCTTATCCCCCAACGATAAATAACATCGTCGGTACTAACTTGACGAGAACTAACATTGCCACCAAAGTAACTCTTAGCACCATCTTTCGCCGTTAACGTAAAACTAGTATTTGTGCCGTTTATCGCACCGTCGGTGGTTATTTCTAGATGGGATTCAATTTCAGTCCCGTAAATAGCATTAGATGAGCCATAAGTGCCTGAGAGTAATATGAGTCGTTCGCCGTTAAGGCAAAGTCTATCTTCTGAAGTCCACGTTAATCCTTTCTTTTCCCCATCGTGTAAATACGTTTGTGGACAGCGCATGATGCTTTGCATGCCACCTAAAGACCATCCTTTACCCAGAAGCCCATTACCACCACCACTATTGTAGTTTAATGACAACGAAGGGGTCGCATTACCGGTTCCTTTAGGGAGGGTTAACGGAATATTATAACTTGCTGCGCCCGTAGGGGTGACGCTGAAGTTACCCTTAAGTACCCCGGCGGTATCGTCATGTGATTTAGTGTATGTTTTGTTGGTTTGATCTGCGGATATACTTAGTGAACTTTCACCCGAGTTTGTTATATCAAAATAAAAATCATCGTAATACACCCGCCCAGTTGGACTATGTGCTTTTATTTCTACATTAAAACGTCCTGTGCCCGGCTGCCCTAAATCGAGTTTGAAACTCCAGCCCTCTTTAGTGGCCAGTAACCACTCATCTGTACCACTAAGTCGGTAGTATAGTTTGCTATAATCAATATCCTCTCCATAAATACCGATTAATGCTATAGCATTATTACTACTTGAATAAGAAATATCACTTTCATCTGCATATTCAGCATTAAAAAGCTCATAATCATCTATCCAATAGTATAATTTGAGGTTGTCGATGGCAATATCGCCCATATAGCCACCTTTAGCGATTGCAACTAGTCTAACCTGTTGGATCTCATGACTTAAATTTACTTTAGCAGAAGACCATGTATTTCCATCAGTATGTTGTTGTCCTACAATCTCTTTTAATACCGCCCATTCACCTTGGTTATTTTTACCCTGTACTTGCAGCGTACCTGTATTTGAACCATACATAGAATAATTAAAAGACAAAAAATTCTTAAAAGTAAACAACCGACTTTCGAGGATCGCAGTATCCCCTGAGTTATAAGCTGAACCACTTGATGTTTCAAAATAGCTATAATAAGTAGAGCCATTTGATCCGGTTAGCGGCCCAGTATTACCTGAAGTCGTGCCGTTTGCATCACGAGTCCAGTTGAATGGGCCTACATTATGCCAATCGGAGCTATATGTTTCAAAGTCATAGACATCATTCGTCATCGGCATAATAAAAGTAACTTCATCTATCGCAATATCACCTTTGTAGCCTCCTTCTGCTTCGCCTACAAATCGTATTTTAGTTGCACCTGCAACATTAACAATAGCTTCTTTCCATGCATCATCTGAACTTATTTGCTGTTGACCTACTTTTTCCCAAACACGTTGCCATTGCCCTGATTTATATAACTCTACGGCCAATGTACCAATGTCTGAGCCGTACATATGGTAATAAAAAACCAATTGACTATAGCTGTCATAAAAAATAGAGCTTATGTCACGCTCTAAATAACTGCTATCACCTTTTACGTAAGCTGCACCTGAAGACGTTTCTAAATAGGCATAATAATCTGAGCCTTTGGCACCGCCATTTGGCCCAGTGTAACTAGAAGACGTTTTACCTGAGCGTGCTCTAAATGCAAATTCATCATCACTGGTTTCAAAACTTTCTAATGATTTATAAAAATAATCACCAAATGACATTTCATCAATACCAATTTGACCATAACAGCCACCTGCTGATTCAAATTCAAAAAAGACGTCGATATCTTCGCCTGCTTCGTGCGCACGTAAATCTATCTGAACTTTGGTCCAGGGCGAACCTGAAGAGCTATGTTGCTGACCGGTTTTAGACCAGAGAATAGTTCCACCTGTTTTAACAGTTAAGGTACCAGTATCAACACCATACATATGATAATAAAAACTAAACGTACTCCAAGAACTTTGAACAAAAAAACTGGTTGTAAATCCTTCACTGCTGGCATCCTCAAAACACGAATCAAAATAAACATAGCCTTCCGTGCCATTAGCACCTTGGTTTGGTCCTGTGCCTGTGACATCTGTACTCCCTGTATTATGCAGCACCCACCAAGGGTCAGCGTCATTCAACCGGTCAATATCAAATTCTAAGCTATCGGTGTAAACAGCATGGGCGGAAGAAATAAAACACATGAATGTAATACAGAGGAGTGTTTTAACAACTAGTTGGCGAAACATACTGAAAATCCTTTTATTTTTTATTAGCCTTAAGAGCGGTGTTGTTAAGCAACACCGCTAGGTAACATGAGGGGGATTGTGAAACTTATTTGCAGATGTATTCCGCGGCTTGTTCAATTGACCAAGTGTTTTCTGATTCACAACGATTTTTATCATTGTCTTTTGAGAAAACACAAATATTTGATTCTTCTTTTGAAATGACACCTTTAGTTTTGTCTATACATTTAACGATATAGCTACCGTCTTTTTTTTCTTTTAATTTCTTTACGCCAGGGATTTCATCGGCATAAACGTAGCTAGATAAACATAAGGTAATTAGAGCAAGTGTGATTTTATTCATTTTACTACTTCTATATTATTATTGTTATTGGTAACAACTTACCACAAAGTAGTATCATTTTCATACAACAAAGTGTTACTAAAATGTAAATAAGTAACAAGGTATGATCAAAACATAACAATTATCATCATGAGTAACGTCAATTTTTCAGTTGGATTATTTATGGTAATCAGCCTAAGAATAGGCATAGCTGTTCTGGTCAAGCCGCATAAGACACATTTATTGTCGCCCGCCCAAACTCAATTGGAGAGTAACCAGTATTTGTTATATGTAGCCTGATCTGATTGTAATATCTGCTATAAGTGTCAAAAGCTAAGCAAGTGACATAGCTAAACTGAGCAGGTTTTACCTATTTGATATCCATACCGTTTGATATGGCGATAAAGTCATCGCTTC
The DNA here is from genome assembly GCA_037132835.1 of Colwellia sp. Taxonomy (GTDB): domain Bacteria; phylum Pseudomonadota; class Gammaproteobacteria; order Enterobacterales; family Alteromonadaceae; genus Colwellia. The sequence continues at coordinate 7,310 of JBAHZW010000125.1, forward strand.
GGTTAATGCTGTCAGCTCAGTATTACCAATAAGCTCAGTCCAAGCTTCAGTAATAATCAAATTTAACTCACTTAATGGCAGTGCTACCGCTTGATCGGAAATATTACTGATGCAAAAGATGCTTTGTCTTCTGTCTTCTGTCTTCTGTCTTTACTTTGTCGCCAAAAGCCAAACAGTTGCAAGCCTAAATGTAAGGTATATTGGGTGGCGTTAGGATGAAATGCCGACTGCTTAATTCTTAGTTTTAATAAAGCCTTTAATGTCGACAGTACTTTAGCGTGATGTAAGGTTTTGTCGGCTAGTGCAGCTTGCAATTCATCCTCAAGCCAGCGATGCCTGTTAATGGAGCGATTGTGATGCGTTTTTGCTAATTTTTTATAATCATTTTGTGTCCCTAATAAGCTATGAATATACAGCCCAGGTATGCCTTCAAGGGCAAACATAATGGCATGGGCACAAATAAAACGGGCAAAATTCCACTGATCTTTACCTTTTACTGTGCCTTGCAGCGCATCATATAGGGCAATATTCATTTCATAGGCTTTTTTCTCACCGGTGTCGGTTGTACGCCATGAAACTTTGCCGCCAAAATTTTCAACGGTTTCTATCAGCTTATCAATTTCAACTTCACTTAATAAACCTTCGGCTGGGCGAAGGCCAATACCGTCGTGTGAGGCAATAAAGTTAAAATACATAGTACCGTCTTGTGGCGGCGGCATGCTCATTAGCCAACGTTTTAAGTATAAACAACTGCCGGTTAACAAGGTGTTTAATAATAAAGGCGGTAATGAAAAGTTATAAATACCGTGCGCTTCGTTGGCGTTACCAAAGTAAGTCAGATTTTGGCTATTAGGAATATTAGTTTCGGTGATAATAATGGCACTTGGCTCGGCTGATTCAATCAAAGTTCGTAATAAGCGGACTACTTCATGGGTTTGCGGTAAGTTGATGCTTTTGGTGCCGGCAACTTTCCATAAAAACGCAATGGCATCTAGACGAAATATCTTTACCCCGGCATCAAGATATTTTTTGATGATTGCTGTAAATGCCTTTAATACCTCGGGGTTGCGAAAGTCAAAATCAACCTGGTCGTGACTGAAAGTACACCAAACAAATTTTCGGCCATTACCCGTTTCTACTTCTTTTAATAACGGTGAAGTACGTGGACGAACAACCTCAGACAAAGCATCATCGGCTAGTGCGGTGAAGAAAAAATCACTGCCTTGCAAGCACGGTAAACGCCCGAAAAGAGCGCGTTTATAAAACTAATTTCAACGTGATTGATTTTGACAAGGATACTACAGGGAGGTGGTTGCTAGAAAATTCAGCTGTCAGATGGGTATAACTTATTAAATAAGCTAGCGGGTTTTATCCTGATCTTATTCTCCTGAATAGCTATTCACTTCAATCAACGCCATGCCTCTAAGCCTTTTAAGTCTGGCTCAATGAGAAGAAAATTATTTGAATTGGTATATGATATTTATACCGCTATGGAGGAAAAATGCCAATAGTAAAACTGTACAATAAATTAAGCCCTTTTCAGCGAGTAATCATTGCCTTATTACTCGGTATCTCAACGGGTATATTTGTTGGAGAGCCCGCAGGGAAGCTTGAAATCATTGGTAATGTTTATATTCGATTACTGCAAATGACCGTTTTACCTTATGTCTTAGTCTCTATTATTGGCGGTCTTGGTCGATTAGACAGTAGCATGGCAAGTCGTATCGGCATGCGCGCTGTTAAAGTGATTGTTATTATGTGGCTAGCCGTCATGGCAACCTTATTATTATTACCTTTAGCCTACCCTAATTGGCAAACTGGCGGTTTTTTCAGTACCAGCATGATTACCGATCCTGCGCCCTTTAACCTAGTTAAACTTTATATTCCCAGTAACATTTTTGCATCACTGTCTGAAACAATCGTGCCTGCCGTTGTGCTCTTTTCGTTATTAATGGGGGTGGCCTTAATACAAGTAAAAAATAAAGAAACCCTATTAACTTTAACCTCCAATATTGGTGACAGCTTAATGAAAGTCGCTTCTTATGTTGCTAAGTTAGCACCGTTGGGTATTTTCGCTATTTCGGCTTCAGCCGCAGGCACTTTAGAAGTTGAAGAGCTAGGCCGATTACAAGTATTTTTGTGGGTCTATATCACAGCAGCAGCCTTATTAGCCTTTGTTTTTCTACCGTTACTGATTCATTGGGCAACACCATTTTCCTACCGAGAAATATTATCAACCGCAGGTGAAGCTGTTATAACTGCACTTGCTACTGGCACGGTATTAGTGGTGTTACCCATGATCATTGAGCGCAGTAAAGCCTTACTAGCCAAGCATGGTATGGCATGTGACGAAACTGATTCAACCGTTGATGTACTTGTGCCAACAGCTTATAGTTTTCCAAGCACAGGGACTTTACTCGGGCTCGGTTTTATTTTATTTTCCGCCTGGTACGTTGGTTCACCGCTGAGCTTTGAAGATTACATTTCATTTGTCATCATGGGGGCTTTAACCGCTTTTGGTAGCATGGCTGTGGCTATTCCTTTTTTACTGAGTTTTTTCGATTTGCCAGCCGATCAATTTCAATTATATTTATTAGGCAGTGTCGTCACTGCACGTTTTGCTACGGGCTTGGCAGCATTACATGGCTTTGTAGTGACCTTACTCGTCGCTTCAGCGGTATTAAAAAAATTAAAATGGCGTAGACTAATGCAGGCGATTGCAGTGCACTTAGCTGTAACCTTCGGCGTAATGATTGCCGCTGGTTTTACATTAAAGTCATTAATTCCGTATAAATATGAAGGTGTGCAAACATTTGAGTCGATGAAATCAATGAGTGTCGGCGCTAAACTTGAATCATATAAAGAACTTATTCCCTTAAGTTATATGGACCGACAGCAACCTCGCCTTGATATCATTATGGCGCGTAAAAGTATCCGTGTTGGTTATTACCATGCCAGTTTGCCTTATGTTTTTAGAAATAAATACAACACCATGGTTGGTTTTGACGCTGAGCTACTAAATCAGTTTGCTAAAGATCTTAATATTAAACTCTCCTTAATTCGTATTAAAGACAAAGCAGATGAAGCTGAATTATTAACAAATGGCAGTATCGATATCACCATAGGCGGCCATGTAATAACGCCTTTACGCGCTCTAGGCGTGACTTATACTGACTCTTATACCTTTCATACCGCAGGTCTATTAGTCAGTGATGCTAAACGTGATGATTTTTCTGATCTTTATACCATTCAATCCATGAAAAAATTAACCTTAGGTGTCAACGGTAATAACTATTATCAAGCCATTGTCAAAGAGAACTTTCCCAATGCAGAATTAGTCAAGGTGAATAATGTCAGGCTGTTTCTGAGAGGGCAATATAAAAATGTTGACGCGTTAATCTATTCAACTGAATCGGCCTCAGCGTGGGCAATCTTATACCCTAATTACTCTGCCGTGATACCTAAAGGTTTGAAGATTAGAGCGCCTGTTGCCTTTATTTTACCTAAAGGGCAACTCGATTTTATGCAATATATGAATACTTGGCTCAAACTGAAAAAAGAAAATGGTTTTCAGCAAAAGGTTTATGATTATTGGATTTTAGGTAAAAATCCGAAAGCAAAAAAACCACGCTGGTCGGTAATGCGAGATGTATTAGATTGGATATAAGAAATACTCATTCCATTAAGTTACTTGGCTCAACATCGTCATCCCCGTGGTGTTTTAATCG
>JBAHZW010000022.1:0-11128 GCA_037132835.1 Colwellia sp.
TGGATATGACAGAGATAAGATTGTTATACTCGTAGATCTAGCAAAAAAGCATGGCATTGAACTAATAGCACAACCCGATGACTATCAGGGCGACTTTAAGATAAGCTTTTACTATAAGATTAATCATAACATGGAGTCAGACTTCGCTTGGCTAAAAAAGAGCGCCGACAAGACCAATAGTCGTATTCTGTTTACAAAGTGTAATCCCTCCGCTGGTGATCCAACCGATTGTTACGATGTCGAGTTTATACCGATATGCTGCGGTAAAGATGAAACGGTATCATTCGTTATGAAAGAGCTGGGCGTCAAAAAGAATTCGATCTACTCTTTCGGTGATAGCTGTAATGATTTCCCAATGTTTTCTAGGTCAGGGAACAGCTACTTAGTTTCAAACGCAGATCCCGTGGCAGTAAAGCAACACGGAGAACGCCTTGATAAGCCTTATTGCCACGGTATTTTAAGTGTTTTGAAAGGGATCAAATAAGGATTGTTGGAGTTATTGGTTGTGGCAGCATTACTCGCGCTCACAAGCGTGAGGTAGTAACTTTATCGAGCTCAAGTTACGCACTATTGAATGTAAGGATCCTGAGTACGGATAAGCTTGTTGTAACCTGCTGATTTAACTTATTTTTATATTAAGCGGGACACTCAAACGTTATTGAAAAAACAATATCATTTCATTAGGATTTAATCACGTAGTAAGCTAGTTTGTTTATAAAAAATTAAATTTTATCAAGTGATTACACATTGAACCGTTATTCCACATCGATTAAATAAAGTTATTTATCTTAGTAATGATACCTGTTGCATCTAAGCCTAGCGCTTGGTGTACTTCCGCTTGTGTTCCGTGTTTTACAAAAGCATCTGCAACGCCAATGTTGAGTATGCAAACGGGTTTTCCTTGGGCAAGTAAGTATTCATTTACGCCTGATCCCGCGCCGCCTGCTATGGCATTATCTTCAATGGTGACCAATACATCATGCGAGCTAGCTAATCTGTCGATAATAGCTTCATCAAGTGGTTTAACAAAGCGCATATCTACCAGAGAAGCGTTCAGTGCTATCGCAGCCTTTTTAGCTTCAGCAAGCATAGTACCAAAGCTTAATAGGGCAATACTTTTAACAGGTTTGGCTTGTGTTTCTACTTGCTCTTCTGCCTTGAAAATCGTAACCGCTTTACCTATCTCGATAGTTTCATCAATGGAGGGGAGTGTTTCACCGGTACCATTGCCACGAGGGTAACGTACTACGCTTGGGCCATTTAACTTGAAACCGGTATTTAACATGAGTTGGCATTCACGCTCATTAGAGGGTGTCATAATCACAGTGTTAGGAATACAACGTAAAAAACTTAAATCAAATACTCCTTGGTGAGTTGCACCATCAGCGCCAACAATACCCGCTCGGTCAATGGCAAACATTACCGGTAAGTTTTGAATGGCGACATCATGAATATATTGATCATAACCTCGTTGTATAAAGCTAGAATAAATAGCTACTACGGGTTTTTGACCACCAATAGCAAGGCCTGCGGCATACGTTACAGCATGTTGCTCCGCAATAGCGACATCAAAGTATTGCTTGGGAAAACGTTGGCTAAATTCAACCATGCCTGAGCCTTCAGCCATGGCAGGGGTTATTGCGATTAACTTTTTATCCCCCTCGGCAGTTTTGCATAGCCAGTCACCAAAAATTTGTGAATAAGTAGGTAAACTTGGTTTAGATTTAGGTAAGCTCGTTTCATCGGGATTAAATTTAGGCACTGCGTGGTATTTAACAGGGTCTTGCTCAGCGGCTTGATAGCCTTTGCCCTTAGTGGTTACCACATGAAGAAGTTGCGGACCTTTTAAATTACGCATATTTCCAATGGTGGTAACTAAACTATTGATATCATGGCCATCAATAGGGCCGATATAATTAAAACCCAATTCTTCAAAAAAGGTGCTAGGTACGACCATACCTTTTAAATGTTCTTCTGCGCGACTTGCCAGTTCCTTTATTGGTGGGATATTGTTTAATATTCTTTTACTGCCTTCTCTAAAACCCGTAAAAATACTACCCGATAATAATTTAGCTAAATGATTATTGAGTGCGCCAACATTTTCTGAAATTGACATGTCATTATCATTTAAGATAACTAACATGTCTTTTTTAATATCACCCGCATGATTTAACGCTTCAAAAGCCATACCTGCGGTCATAGCGCCATCACCTATTACCGCTACTATTTTTCGGTTTCTCCCTTCTTTTTCTGCGGCAACAGCTAGACCTAAAGCTGCTGAAATAGAGGTACTCGAATGACCAACACTCAAGGTGTCATATTTACTCTCTTCACGCCAGGGGAAAGGGTGCAAACCGTCTTTTTGTCTGATGGTATGCAAGGCATCACGTCGACCTGTTAAAATTTTGTGCGGGTATGCTTGATGGCCAACATCCCAAATAAGGTGGTCAAAAGGCGTTTTATAAACGTAATGTAAAGCAACAGTTAGCTCTATTGTACCTAAGCCTGAGGCAAAGTGACCGCTACTTTTACTGACTGAATTTAATAAAAACCTGCGTAACTCATCACTAATTCGCGCAAGTTGTTCCTGTGGCATATTACGCAGTTCTTCAGGAATATTGATTTTTGAGAGAAGAGGGTAGTCAGCAAGGTTTATAGTCATATTTTGTCTATTTATAATAATTATGTATCGTTTTATCAGTCAACTTATCGAGTAAAAATTGTTAGTGACTGCGTTTAACGATAAAGGTAGCAAAGTCTGCTAACGATTGCGTATTGTAAGGTAATCTAGTCAAAGCTTGAAGTGCTTGTTGTAATAAGTTTTCAGCTTTTTTTTGTGCGCCCTCTAAACCTAATAATGCTGGGTAGGTACTCTTATTTGATGCGACGTCAGAGCCTACCGGTTTACCCAGTGCTTCTTCGGTAGATGTTATGTCAATAATATCGTCTTGCACCTGGTACGCTAAACCAACTAATTGTGCATATTTTTTTAACAGGTCCTTGTGTTCATTGCTTACTTGCTCACTGCATTCTGCGGGCATTAATACCGATGCCTCTAATAACGCACCTGTTTTTAATGAATGTAAAACCTCTAATTCAGAGACCGGAATATTTTTACCTGTCGCAGATAAATCAAGGGCTTGTCCACCACACATACCTTGGTAACCAGACGCACTAACTAATTGCCGGATCAGTTTTATTTGCTTCGAGGTACTAAATGAGGAGGTATTCACGGAGTGTTGAGTGGTTGAAAAGGTATGGTTAGCTAATATATCGAAAGCTAATGTTTGTAAGGCGTCACCAGCCAATATTGCCGTTGCTTCATCAAAGGCTTTATGACAAGTGGGTTGACCACGCCTTAAGTCATCATCATCCATTGCGGGTAAATCATCATGTAATAATGAGTAGGCATGAATGCACTCAAGCGCTCCTGCCACAGCGTCTATATCATTTAAATTTGCTGAAGTTGCTTCACCTGTTATATAAGCTAAGTAAGGGCGCATTCGCTTGCCGCCAATAAGCAGACCGTAACGCATGGCTTTAAGAAGTTTAGTATCATTGATGGTAAGGCTTTCAAGTTTTTCAGCTAAAAAAGTATTGATACGTTGCTGGTAATAGTCATAAGAAATCAAAGTCATCATTAACTGTCGCTCACACGGCTATCAAAATCGTTTAACTGTGTTGTGCCATTTTTTTCAAGTAAAATTTTCACTTTTTGTTCAGCTGTTTGTAATTTTAGCTGGCTTAATTGACTCAAATTTAAACCACGTTCAAACAAAGCCATTGATTCTTCTAAATTTAAGTCACCTTGTTCTAAACTTTTCACTATGGTGTCAAGTTCATTTAATGATTCTTCAAAAGAGAGATTTTCTAGTTTCTTTTTAGCCATGATTATTGCTCTAAGTGCTTAGCCGTGGATATATTGTGGCAAACTTACCTTAGCTTGCCACTTGGGTCAAATGATCAACGTCAAATATTGTTCAAAAATATTTTATCATTAGTGTTAAGTTATTGACACTGTGGGCGATAATAAACTAATAATTGTCAGTGCATTATTCGCGAATAGTTTTCACATCATGTACTATTCTTTCATTGAAGTTTTGTTTTAAGGGTCGATCCCTCGTTGTTTAGGAGTATTTTGTGGACTTAGCTACGTTAATTGGAATTTTAGGTGCTGTCGGTGTATTGATCATGGCGATGGTCTTATCCGGCGATATCATGATGTTTGTTGATACCCAGTCGGTCTTGATTGTTTTTGGTGGCTCACTCTTTATCGTTTTAGCTAACTATAGCGTGGGACAGTTTTTCGGCATGGGTAAAATTATCATCAAAGCTTTTATTTTTAAGCTTGAAAAACCTGAGGACCTCATTGAAAAATCGGTAGATATGGCTGATGCTGCCCGTAAAGGAGGCTTCTTAGCACTAGAAGAAGCCGTAATAAGTAATGTTTTTATGCAAAAGGGTGTCGATATGTTAGTTGATGGACATGATGCTGATGTGGTGAGGGCTACGCTACAAAAAGACATTAACTTAACCACCGAGCGTCATGAAGCTGGGGCTAAAATGATGACATCACTTGCTGATGTTGCGCCGTCTATGGGTATGATAGGCACACTCATCGGGTTAGTTGCTATGTTATCAAATATGGATGATCCCAAATCAATTGGTCCTGCGATGGCGGTGGCTTTATTAACTACATTGTATGGTGCTTTTTTAGCGAACGTTATTGCTATTCCAATTGCTTCAAAATTGACTCTTCGCATGACGGAAGAAAGATTGAATCAAGAATTAGTACTTGATGCTGTGCTCGGCATTCAAGATGGCCAAAACCCTCGTGTTATTGAAGGCTTATTGAAAAACTATTTAGCTGAAGGTAAAAGAAAAGTAGATACCACCGAAGAGTCGTAGGAGCAGGGTGATGATGACAATATCTATATTAGATGTGCTTATGTTAAGCCGTACTATAATTAGCGGTACTTTTTTCGGAGGGGAAAATGGCTGAACAAAAGTGTAAATGTCCACCTCCAGGGTTACCACAGTGGATGGGAACATTCGCCGACTTAATGGCACTGCTGATGTGCTTTTTTGTTCTGCTTTTATCCTTTTCAGAAATGGATGTTTTAAAATTTAAACAAATTGCTGGCTCAATGAAGTTTGCTTTTGGCGTACAGAATAAAGTTGAAGTCAAAGATATTCCTAAAGGTACCAGTATTATTGCGCAGGAATTTCGTCCAGGAAAACCTGATCCGACGCCGATTGAAATGATTCAACAACAAACCATGGAAATGACTCAACAAATGCTCGAATTTAAAGCGGGCGATGAAACCTCTGCAGGGGGACGAGAAGATCAGCGTGGTTCAGACAGTGCTGGCAAAGCGGAAAATACTGAAGATGAACCTTCCCAAGAAGCAATAGAGATAGCTAAACAAGGTTTAAAAGATGCCGCTCAAGAGAACGTAGACAAATTACTGAAGAAAATTGCTGTGCAACTAGAGCAACAAATTCAAGATGGTGCCATAGAGTTAGAGTCTTTAGGGCAACAGATTATTATTCGTATCCGTGAAAAGGGTTCATTTCCTTCAGGATCTGCCTTTTTACAACCTAAGTTTTGGCCTATTATTCATGAAATAGGCGAATTACTTAATTCTGTCCCTGGTGAAATCATGGTGTCAGGAAATACGGATAATCAAGGTGTTGACTCCGAGTTGTATAGTTCTAACTGGGATTTGTCAATTAAACGTGCGGTATCGATAGCGCATCAGTTGCTCAAAGTCCCTGGCTTTGATCCTTCGCGGCTAGTGGTTGCGGGGCATGCGGATACTCGGCCTTTGGTGCCTAATACTAATGCGCTTAATCGTCGACGTAATCGACGTGTTGAAATAGCGATTAATCAAGGTAAAGCCACAGAAACCGAACAAGTTAGTATTACTAAAGAATAAAATGGAAAAATTTAGTCTTTAGGTGTTAAAAGCTTAGGCTGGGTTGAACTTTCTAGCTTGTGATGCTAGCTACTCGAACATGAGATACACCGTATAAATTTTAAATGGACGCAGTCCTTAGCGTTCATTTAAAGCGGCTTTACTCTTTATTGCTCGTTTTTTACATAGTAGAACGAGACGACAAAACTTACGCCTACATTAAAAGCGCTTTAAGTTGAATAAATTTTAACCCTGAAAGATAAACAGCCCCTAAAAAATAGTGTACAATGCGCGCCATTATTTTCATGTCTTTTTTAGGTTGTAACCGATGAAATTTATCGTAAAGCTTCAAGCCGAGATCACCATAAAATCTCGTCCCGTCCGTAAACGTTTTACTAAAATATTAGAATCGAACATTAAAAATGTTTTACGTCGTATTGATGAGCAAGTCACTACACGGATGAACTGGGACAACGTTGAAGTGAATACTAAAGACAATTCACCACAAAATCGTGAGCGTCTCGTTGAAGCTTTAAAATGCATTCCTGGCATACCCATCTTTTTAGAAGTACAGCAATCTGACTTTGTAGATGTTCATGATATTTATGAAAAAACACTCGCAGTTCATGCTAAAACTATTGAAAATAAAACTTTTTGTGTGCGAGCTAAACGCACAGGTAATCACGACTTTAATTCCTTAAAAGTTGAGCAGTACGTTGGGGGTGGTTTAAACCAACAGGTTGCAAGTGCCAAAGTTAAACTAAAAAATCCCGATGTTACAGTACGTCTTGAAATTAAAAATAAAGATTTGTTTATTGTTACCCAGCGCCATATCGGTTTAGGTGGTTTTCCCATTGCGACCCAAGAAGATGTTTTGTCCTTGATGTCAGGTGGTTTTGACTCAGGTGTTGCCAGTTATCAAATGATCAAAAAAGGCTCACGTACACACTATTGTTTCTTTAATTTAGGTGGCTCTGCCCATGAAGTAGGCGTTAAACAAGTCAGTTATTACTTGTGGAACAAGTTTGGTGCTTCTCATAAAGTGAAGTTTTTTGCCGTTGACTTTGAACCTGTGGTTGCTGAAATTTTAGAAAATATTGAAAATAGCCATATGGGAGTGGTATTAAAACGCATGATGATGCGTGCGGCCACTAAAATTGCTGAAAAAGGTAAAATTCAAGCTTTGATCACGGGTGAAAGTTTAGGGCAAGTTTCTAGCCAAACACTCACTAACCTGAATGTGATTAACCGTGTTACCGATACCTTGATTTTACGTCCGTTAGGCGCTTACGACAAACAAGACATCATTGATATTGCTCGTAAAATTGGTACCGAAGATTTTGCCAAAACTATCCCTGAATATTGTGGTGTCATTTCTAAAAAACCTACGGTGAAAGCCGTGTTATCTAAAGTAGAAGCGGAAGAAGACAATTTTGATTTTGCCATTTTAGATAAGGTGATTAGCGAAACTAAGGTCTTTGACATTCGTGATATTGGTAAAGAAACCGAAGCAGATATTCATGCGGTAGATCTGGTGGAAAACATTCCAGATAACGCTGTCGTTGTTGATATCCGTAGCCCAGAAGAGCAAGAAGATAAACCGTTATCATTAGGGGATGTTGCCGTTAAACATATTCCTTTTTACAAACTTTCGACTCAGTTTGGTGACTTGGATATGAGTAAAGATTACCTCTTATATTGTGATCATGGCGTAATGAGTAAACTGCAAGCTCTGTACTTACTTGATAATGGTTTTAAAAATGTGAAGGTCTATCGTCCTTAAAATCAACCTTTAGCTGACAAGGTCAACACTTGTTGCCACATCTGAGTATTTTCGGGTGTGGCAATACCATACTTTTGACCCAAACGGTGAATATAGCCATTTATATAGTCTATCTCTGTTGGCTTTCCTGCTAACACATCACAACGCATTGAAGAGCAGTTTTTTTCGGTGGCTTTAGCCACGCTAGACACAACTGTTTTTAAATCCTCTAAGACTAAATCAATTCCTTGCGCTTTACTTATTTGAGTAATTTCGGCCAATAAAGCATGTATTTTCTCGGTAAACTGCTCACTATTTACCACACCATTATCAATATTATTAAGTGCGGTGATTGGGTTTATCACACAGTTAATGGCTAACTTTAACCATTGTTTTTTCAAAATATCTCGATGAAAGGTCACCGTAGGCAGGGCAAGGTCTAATTTTTGGGCTAGTTGCATAGTTAATTGCTTGGCTAATTCTCTCGTTGATTGTTGTGCTTGCTGACTTCCTACTCCCCCCGCTGAAAGTAGCCCTATATCACTTTGTCCTGAGCCGGTGTGGGTTATTGCTAATGGTCCACTGCGTAAACAACCATGGGTGGTTAACAATGCCAGTATCATTTGTTTGCTCGATAGTAGCGGAACAATATCTTCAAAGGTGCCCATACCATTATGGGCAAGAACAATGATGGTTTTAGCTGAAAGCTTTGTGAGTGATTTTTTTATTGCCGCACTAATCTGATATGCCTTTAGACATAAGAGGATGACATCGGCCGCTTCAATATCATTCGCTTGACAATAGTGAAGAGCATACCGTTGACTGAGCCTTTGCTGATAGGGGGTAAATTGATAGCTAGCTGACGTTAACTCATCATTACTTAACAAAACTTGATCAGAGGTCAGTAGCCTTACGTTAGTCATAGGGCTAACTATAAGGTTAGTTTCAGGCTTGATTTTAGTATTAGGCTTACTACTTGCTTGTGATAAATGGTGGTACCAAAGTAAGCCCATGGCTCCTTGTCCAACAACCACTATATTAGCGAGTTTATTTATCATAACGAAACATTACCGTGAATAAAAGCTGTGAAAAATTGAGATAAAATCACTTTACTAAGACGAAAAGGAATAAGTTTGTTCCCTTTGACCTTACTCGGTAATTCCTTAGGACGAATGGCTAAATATTAACAGGTATTTCCGAACATTAGTTGCTTGCCCTAAACGCAACGGTATAATATTAAGTTCATTCAAATGACTATACCCGTTATCAATCGAGATGCATGTGTCAGAGTGCTCTTTGAATAGTAACGCGTATATACGCACTACAAAGGATAAATTATGCCATCAATGGATATTGTATCAGAAACTGATTTAGAAGAAGTGAGAAATGCTGTCGATAACGCCAACCGTGAAATTAGCACACGTTTTGACTTTAGAGGTGTTGAAGCAAGTTTTGAATGGAAAAAGCCTAATGTTAGCCTCAAGGCTGAAGGGAACTTTCAATTAAAGCAAATGTGCGACATGTTAAGAAGTCAGTTAACCAAACGAAATGTTGATGCCAAAGCGATGGCTGTTGGTGATGCCAGTGCCACGGGTAAAAACTGGAGCCAACAAGTCAGCTTTAAAGAAGGCATAGAGCAAGATATGGCTAAACAGTTGGTCAAACTAATTAAAGCAGAAAAATTTAAAGTACAAGCGGCCATTCAAGGTGAACAAGTACGGGTAACAGGTAAAAAACGTGATGATTTACAAGCGGTCATGCGTTTAATAAAAACTGCCGATCTAGAGCAGTCTTTTCAGTTTACTAATTTTAAAGACTAGTTAATAACACTTGATTATTTAAAGTCGTCTGCAAGGCAAAGTCAGTAGTATAAATCGTGAAAAGCCGTAACAATAGTTATGGCTTTTTATTTTCACTGAGTGCTGGCTTTAAATGTTAATGCTTGCACTAAGATCAGCTCTTCCTACATTGTGGGTGGTAGGCTTTATAAAATAAATATAAAATTGACAGTTACCAATTACCGAGTGGTTTGATGAAAGTAAAAGATTCAAAGGTCGCTTTGCAACGAAGGAGTAAAAGCCAATTGTTTTTGTCCTTGTTGAACCGCTTTTTATGTTTTGAGAACTTCACTATAAAAACGTTCAAGACCTTCACTCAGCTTAGAGTGACAATCATTATCTTTACTAATATCTCCATCGAGTAAAACGCTACCTAATAATGGAATTGAAACATAAGCACTATCAATAATAATACCCGACATCGTCGTTAATACTTCTTTTAATGACTCTAATGCATGAGTGGCGCGTGGGGACGTATTGATTAACATAATGGGAGTATCAGGAAACTCATAACTGCTGACTAACCAATCTAACACATTTTTCATTGGTGCACTGATGCCATGAGCATATTCTGGACTTGATATAATTAACCCCGAGGATGATTTAAGTTCAGATTTAATTATATCGAGTGTTGGAATAACTTCAGATTCTAAGTCAGGGTTAAACAAAGGTAACTGGCTAATATCACCAATTACAATATCAATATGGTCAGGTGAATTTTGTGCCAATGCCTTCAAAGCGGCTGAATTGTATGAAGCTTCTCGAAGACTCCCTGATAATGCGAAAAACTTAATTCTATCCATCGAACACCAATACTATGAGAAAAAAATAACACCCTCATAACAGGCAAAAAGCAACTGTTTTTTGTCCTTGTTGATTTGCTTGTTATGTACCACTGCGCTACTGTGTACAAATAAACGTACATGAACACTTTGGAGGGAAATATGGATGCAATAAGTTATACTTCAGCTAGAGCTAACTTAGCAAGTACTATGGCGCATGTTTGTAACGACCACGCCCCTATTATCATTACCCGTAAAAGTGAAGATCCTGTTGTTATGATGTCTTTAGAAGACTACAACGCAATGCAGGAAACTACATATTTACTCAGATCACCAGTAAATGCTAGAGTTCTTTTAGAGTCTATTGCCGAACTTGAGGCAGGCAATGGAACTGAAAGAGATCTTATTGAATGAAGCTAACTTTCTCAACTAAAGCTTGGGAGCAATACCTTTATTGGCAAACCACGGACAAAAAAATATTAAAGCGTATTAATTTACTCATTAAAGAGATACAAAAAACTCCAAACGAAGGTATTGGAAAGCCAGAACCTCTAAAGCATGGTTTGTCAGGATATTGGTCTCGTCGTATAAATGAGGAACATAGAATTGTTTATAAACAGCAAGATGGTTCAATTCTAATTGCACAACTCTGCTACCATTACGGCACATAACGCCACACTAAGAGGCAAATAATAGTTGGTTAAAATAAGCGACGAAGGAGCAAAAAACCACTGAGATTTGTCCTGTTTGAGTGACTTGTTATACGTGTTTTCACCAATTTATTCAGTCACATCAAGAGCAACTAGTGCACCATCCATATCAGAATTT
>JBAHZW010000023.1:0-6811 GCA_037132835.1 Colwellia sp.
ACAAACGCTGTCTGAAAAATTCGGCTAAAAGCGTTTTTTTCATTGTTGAGTCGTGTTTGCGTAGAATGACTAGGCTACACGCGACTCGCCGCGAATAAAACGCTTTTAGCTCGAACAAAATTTAACCGCGAAAGATCAACACCCCCTAGCATGCGTCTATAGATGTAGCACTTAACGGTACAAAAAATCGGTTCACCTGATAAGGTGACTCCGCTTATTATTGTTATCGAAGCGGGCTTAGCATCGGGAAGTATCAAGGGTAAAATAATTACAGTGTAAATAAGCGTTATTATTAATAGTAAGGTATTATACCTTGATACCCTGCTTTTAAATTCATGGCAATTTATTGCTATAACTCCTTTAAGATAAGACTAGAAGATCAAATTATGAACAATAACCCAAACATTATAAAACGGATTTTTTCTTCACTTTGGCGCGTATTAAATTTTTCGCGATTACTTGTGCTCAACCTTATTTTTTTCTTCCTGTTATTCGTTTTTATTGGCGTTATATCAAGTGGTGAAGAGCACATAAAAGTACCTGAAAAAACGGCTTTAGTATTAAACCTTGTTGGTGACATTGTTGAACAAAAACGTAACATTGATCCCATGGAAGCATTTATAACGGAAGCGATGGATCAACCTGAAGATCATCCTGAAATTTTACTCCAAGATATCCTAGATGTTATTAATGAAGCGAAGAAAGATGATCGAATAGCCATATTAGTGTTACAGCTGCAAGGTTTAACTCGAGTCGGTTTAACTAAGTTACAAGATATTGCCTTTGCAATAGAAAATTTTAAATCGACAGGTAAAGAAGTCATCGCCCTTGGTGATCAATTTTCACAAGATCAATACTATCTGGCCAGTACCGCAAATAAAATATGGCTAAACCCACAAGGCTTTATGTTACTCGATGGTTATGGTCGTTATAACTTGTACTTTAAATCCGCATTAGAAAAATTATCCATCAATCAGCACATTTTCCGAGTGGGTACCTTTAAGTCTGCCGTTGAACCTTTTATCCGTGATGATATGTCAGCCGCCGCTAAAGAAGCAAACAAACTATGGTTAGACGATTTATGGGGGCAATATAAAGCAGATGTTGCTAAACGTCGTGATTTTTCAGTGAGTAATTTTGATGAGAACATCGATATATTACTCGAAAAATTTAGTGCTGCTGAAAGTAGTTTTGCTAAGTATGCACTTAATAATCATTGGGTTGATGAATTAAAGTCACGCCAAGAAATGCGTTCAGCGCTAATAGCTTTAGTGGGTAAGAATGAAAAAAAGGATAGTTATAACCATATTGGCTATAAACGTTATTTAAAAGCGAGTCGTTATACCTTAGATAAACCAGAAAAACTAACCACGTTAGATATCGATACCGTTGCCATCATTGTCGCTAAAGGTACCATTTTAGATGGTGAACAAAAACCTGGAACCATTGGTGGTGACAGTACCGCTAAGTTACTGCGTAAAGCACGTAATAATAATATGGTGAAAGCGGTGGTACTTCGCGTAGATAGTCCAGGTGGTAGTGCCTATGCTTCAGAAATTATTCGTCAAGAAGTTGAGTTATTGAAAAAAGCGGGGAAACCCGTTGTTGCTTCCATGGGCACTTATGCTGCCTCAGGTGGCTACTGGATTTCAGCACCTGCTGATAAAATCTATGCCGCCCCTTCAACCATTACGGGCTCAATTGGTATATTCGGCATGATGATGACTTTTGAAGATTCATTAAGCAAAATGGGAATTTATACTGATGGTGTCGGCACTACTGACATAGCGGGCTTTGGTCCAACTCAAACACTAACCCCTGGTATGGCTAAGTTGTTTCAATTATCCATTAACAAAGGCTATAAAGAGTTTATTCAATTAGTCTCGAGTCATAGAAATATGACCTTAGCCGAAGTTGACGCCATTGCTCAAGGGCGTATTTGGTCGGGTAAAAAAGCCAAAGAGCTTGGTTTAGTTGATGAGCTTGGTAACTTAGAGGATGCGATTATTGCCGCCGCTAGATTGGCGAAACTTGACCAATATGACACAATATTGATTGAAAAAGAGCAATCTTCACGTAATAAAGTAATGCAGGTTTTGTTAGGTGAGTCGGCTTCATTAGTGCGTTTGTTTTCAGCTACAGAAGAGTTAGCAACCATTGGCTTAGCTACCGATGTGGTGAGCAATAAACCCATAACACAATTGATAACACGGCTAAAAAATCAACTCGCACAAATGAATCAGTTCAATGACCCACAAGGTCGTTATACCTTGTGCATTGCCTGTGGGAGTAACGAGTAACAGCGATAAGCCTATAAAATTTAAAGGTAAAATCAGCATTAATTTAAAAAAGGTAGTTATGAAAATAACTACCTTTTTTGCTTGTTGAAGCCAAGTAAAAAGCTCATTATGATCAGTATTTGTCTTGCGTAATTATCCATTAAAATTCCTTTTATATTTATGAGTTAAGCCTACTGAAGATGCACTTACTTAGCCGAAATATTATTGAAAAATTTTATCATTGTCCATTTGCTATAATATGGGTCAATAAAAATATAAATGAGTTAAGCTAGACTGTCTCACAGACTAGCTTATATTATTGTAGCGTTAAACTATTTAATGAAAGTAACTGCCAACGTCATGAAGAAAAAAAGAATTTATGTCGCCTATACAGGTGGCACTATAGGTATGAAGCACAGCAAACAAGGTTTTGTACCGACTAAAGGGCATCTAACCGAATCTATTAATGCCCTACCTGAATTTCATCGCTGTGAAATGCCTAAATTTACCATCAGTGAATATCTGCCCTTAATAGACTCTTCCAACATGAAACCGAGTGATTGGCAGCGTATTGCTGAAGATATTAAAGCCAATTATCATCATTATGATGGTTTTGTTATTCTGCATGGCACAGATACCATGGCATATACCAGCTCTGCTTTATCCTTTATGTTCGAAAACTTGAGCAAACCTGTCATTATTACTGGCTCACAAATACCCTTTAGCCAACTTCGCTCTGACGGACAAGTGAATGTACTTAATGCTTTATACATTGCCGCTAATTACCCCATTAGTGAAGTGAGTTTATTTTTTAATAATAAACTTTATCGGGGAAACCGTTGCATTAAAGCCTATGCTGATGGCTTTAATGCCTTTGACTCTCCCAATATGCCCGTATTATTAGAAGCGGGGATCAACATTCAAGTTGTTGCTGGCTCTCTTTCATCCACAACTGAGCCGGTTGAGCCCTTACAGCTGGGCACCATTACCCCACAACCTATTGGTGTTGTGCACTTGTATCCCGGTATTAGCAGTGAGGTCATTGAAAACACCATAAAGCAGCCGGTTAAAGCCCTTATTTTAAGAAGTTATGGGGTTGGCAATGCTCCGCAAGATGAGGCGTTACTTGCTTGTTTAAGTAGAGCCATAGCACAAGAAATTGTGGTGGTTAATTGTAGTCAGTGTATTAAAGGTACCGTCAACATGTCTGGTTATGCCACGGGAAATGCCTTGAGTGAAGCAGGCGTTATCAGTGGTCATGATATGACCCTAGAATCAACATTAACCAAGTTACATTATTTGTTAAGTAAAAATTTAACCTATGATGAAGTGTGCTTACAAATGGAAAAAAACCTACGTGGTGAACTGACCTATACCCGCGCCACTTGATAATGCGCGCTTAAGGATGTTTGAGCGATTCATAATCAAAGCACATTTTTTATCCATGATTACTTCCTTAAAAGGAAAAGTAATACCATATTCATTACGTTTTCGATCTTGTGGTGTGTCTAAAATTCAGTTAAATCTAGCGTGACAAAATGTGGTTAACCACAACATTTTTTGTATTTTTTGTTACTTCCACATGAACAAGGATCATTACGATTAGGTGTTTTTTCAAACCTTGTCGTCATCGCTTTATTGAGTATACCATTCAGCTCTGTGATATTTTCATCAACAGACGTATCTACAGTGATCTTAGCAAAAAGTCCATTGTCGGCAACGATTTCTGCGACTTCTCTCTCTCTTTCATCGCTGGTAACCACTAGTGTTAAGGGGTGTTTTTCAGTACCCAGTTTATTTGCACGTTTAGTATTATAACCTGTTGTTACATGGTTATGTCTGGTATGGATGCGCCCTTTGTAATACAGGTCGTGCATAATTTTCTCCGCTATTTATAAATACTTGCTCTTTGCGCGGCAGTATAACGTAAAGCAGTAAATAGTCGACTGTTGAATCAATTGTCTGGCATTTAATACTAATCCGCATAAGAAATGACAATTTAAAGGCTTGGCGGTAAGGTATTAATTGATGATAATGCAGCAATAGCTATCTTGAGCTTATGATCCTGAAAACTATTCTCTTCAAGAGACTCACTTACTTTACCGGTATCATTTAATTAATTAAAAATTGATATGGGCAGGCATAAATCTAATTCAAACTGTTCACCTACAGTTAAAAATTGATTTTTACGGTAATGAACATAAGCGGGAGTTGATAACATTTTATAACCTGACGTGGGTAACCAATGATCCAAAATATGACTCAATTGTGGTAGTAACTCACCATATTTTCCCTGTAAGGGAAAGACCGCGTGTAAGCCGGCTGGAATCGTCAAGCTGTTAACAACGCCTCTACATAAAATAGGTGAATCAATGGCGATACAAGCAACATAACGACACTTATCAAGCTCGACCCAAGCAGGGTTTGAATGGTGTAAACCAAATTGTTGAGAAAAGTCTCGACCTTGACTATTAGCCCAAGCTTGTAGCGTTTGCCACGCCTTAGTGATTGACCGACCATAGCCTTGGTGCCTAATATAAGCAACGTGTCTTGTTGGTAACTCCAATAGTTTACATTGTGGCATAACCCTATGATTTAGGCGTTGATAACAAGCAGCAATTTCTTTATCAGCGAGAAAGGGTTTATCTTTGTGCAGACGTTCACTATTACGCCACTCACCCGGTGATCTCTGAAAAATAGACTTGAAAGCACGACTAAATGATGACAACGAGGAAAATCCAGACTTAGTCGCTATATCTAAAACTGACGATTTTGCATCAAACATTAGCTGGTTGGCGGCAAATTCCATACGGGTGCGACGAATATAATGATGCACTGACTCACCCACAACACTTTTAAAAACACGATGAAAATGCTGCTCTGAATAAGCGGCTATGTTGGCAAGGTTTTTTGCTAACAAGAGCTGACTGATATCCTGATGGATAAAATAGAGTACGTCGTTAATACGTGATATTTGTTGACTCGTGGGCATTGTTTTATCTTAATCCATATAAAAATCATAAATGCATTAAAAGCATAAATGGACATATATAACAGCATAAACGGACAAGATAAACAATTCAAGCTACCGTACTCTTTAACCACTAAATTAAAAAGTGAACTTGCCATGAAATTAGCTAAATCGTTACAAGAAATACAGCCGTCTTATATTCGTGAAATATTAAGTGCAGCAAGCGCACCGGGTGTCATATCACTTGCCGGCGGGTTACCAGACGCGGCAACTTTTCCGTTAGCACTGATGACAAAGTCAATAACCGATCTACCTAACAGGGAGCAGTTATTTCAATATGGCAACACCGCTGGTTATGCGCCCTTACTTAGCTATCTTAAAAAGCGATACCAATTAGCGTCATCACACGACGGTCTTGTTTGTACAGGCTCACAACAAGGCTTAGATCTTATTGCTCGCTCATTTATTAATCCTGGCGATAATATTGTTATGGAAGCGCCCAGTTATTTGGGTGCTATACAAGTATTCGGTCTTGCTCAAGCAAACATTGAAAGTATTTCACAACGAAAAGATGGCCCTGATTTAGCCGAATTAAAAGCGTGCTTTTCAGCTAAGAATATAACTCTTTTTTATGCGGTACCTGACTTTCATAACCCAACAGGGGTTTGTTGGTCTTTATCCGTACGGAAAAAAGTTGCGCAATTATGTCAACAATATAATGTCGCCTTTGTTGAAGATGTTCCTTATAGAGAGCTTAGGTTTAATGGTGATCCCCTGCCCTTAGTATCAAGTTTTTGCCCAGATAATTCATTGGTATTACGCTCCTATTCAAAAATAGCCACTCCGGGTATAAGGTTAGGTTTAGTGACGGGAAGAGCCGATTGGCTTGCCGCTCTGAATAAAGTAAAACAAGCAGCAGACTTACATTCAAGTGTGCCAATGCAAGCCGTATTATTAGATTTATTACAGCACGATAGTTTTGCTGAACATTTAATTAAATTACGCAGCCTTTATAATGAAAGATATCAAGCCATGCGTAAAAATATCGCCTTAAAATTACCTGATAATTGTTATGCGAGCACGGTAGATGGTGGTATGTTTATTTGGTTAACATTACCTAAGTGTGATGTTGATGCGCTGGCAAAATCGGCCTTAGAGCAAGGGGTTGCGGTGGTGCCAAGCTCAGTATTCTATCAAGAGAGAAGCAATGTGATCTCAGCCTTACGCTTAAACTTTACCCATGCCACCCAAGATGAAATCAGTGATGCAATAACTCGGTTAGCTGGGGTTATAGAGCAATATTGCTCAAGTTAAGTGTTTTATTTACATGCCTATGCATTTGGCTCAGGATCGTCATCCCCGTGGTATTTTAATCGGGGATCCTGTTTCTAAAGCGCAATGGTTCTTCGATTAGAGATTTCTGAAGTGGCATAGTTAATTTGGCCACCTACTTAGAGATGTTATTATGCATCTCATAACTGTTAGGTGATACAAATGACAAAACCAAAAAAACCAAATTTCAATCCGGAATTTAGATTAGAAACGGCACAATTAGTTGTCG
>JBAHZW010000144.1:0-6975 GCA_037132835.1 Colwellia sp.
CAAGGACGCTACAGGGATGTAGCTTCTTAGAGAATGCAGGAGCATATTCTCCTGAATAACCATTCTCTTCAATCAATGCCTTGCCTCTAAGCCTTTTAAATCTCGCTGAGTGGGAAGAAACTTAGTGAAATTGGTATAATAACTTCTGGGATTAGCATTCTGATGTTATACTTGATAGCATCGCAACCCCATTAATACCTTCATTTCTGATAGCACTCTATTCATTTCTGATAGCACTCTATTCTTGGTGAAAATGTCTGCCGTTCCACATAAGGGCTCCGCCGCCGCATGGCACCCAGATTATTTATTATTTCAAGTTAACAATCAATATTGAATAATATATTTAAGCTTTATTACATCTACTTTAAGGGTTTCCTATATGGACTGGATCACTATTTTACCTCCGTTAGTCGCTATAGCTGTCGTATTATGGAAAAAAGAAGTCATCTTAGCGTTACTGCTAGCAATATTTACTGCTGAATTGTTAATGGCTAATACCGACTTGGGTATGTTACTTCAAGGTTTTGTTGGCACGTTAGAGAGAATAATTTCTATTTTTGCTTCTGAAGGTAACAGCCGTATTATAATGTTCAGTTTAATGGTAGGTGCTGTTTTAGCTTACATGAGACATTCTGGTGGTGTAACCGCTATGGTTGAATACATTATCGGCAAAGGGCTCGGTAAAAGTAAGCGGCAAGTAGCTTTTCTAACTAACTTCACGGGTATGGCTATCTTTATTGAATCTAACTTATCCGTTTTAACCGCAGGTATTATTTCTCGCGGGTTATTTGACAAGTACAAAATGAGTCGAGCACAGTTAGCTTATATTATTGATAGCAGTGCCGCTCCTATGTGCATCTTAGTATTACTCAATGGTTGGGGCGCATTTGTTTTAGGTTTACTCAGTAATTATGAATTTGAACAAAGTGCTGCTGAAATTATGTGGGGAACCATCTTTTTAAATTTTTATCCTATCATTGCTTTAATTATGGTTTGGTATACAGCCTTTACTGGTAATTTACATGGTCCTTTAGCAAAATCTAAAGTAAATACCATAAAAGATATAGAACATAAGCATAGATTTGCCCCAACAAAAGCTCGCTTTATGCTAGTACCGCTTTTTACTATGGTTGGCGGTATGATTGCGTTTATGCTATGGACTGGTAATGGCGTTTTAGCGAATGGTAGTGGTTCTAAATCTGTTTTATATGCAACAACTTGTGCGTGTCTTGTTGCTTATTTCATGATGCTTTCCTCAGGAAAATTCAAACATCAACAACTCGTTAAAATAGGCTTTGAGGGGATGAGTGAGTTACTCCCTTTAGTGACGATAGTTTTGTTATCATTAACCTTAGGTGCTAGTTTAAAAGTGCTTGGAACTGGCGTTTTTATTGCGCAATTCGTTGGCGATTCATTACCGATATTTATGATAGCTCCTATGCTATTTGTAGTCGGTGGAATTATTGCCTTTTCAACGGGAACTTCATGGGGTACTTTTGCCATATTGATTCCCATAGGCGTCCCTTTAATTCAAGCTTTAGGCTTACCCCCTTCATTTATCATCGCCGCTATCTTAGGTGGTGGCGTTTTCGGTGATCACTGTTCACCGATTTCAGATACCACGGTTGTGGCTTCATTAGCCTCAGGGTGTGATTTATTGGAACATGTAAAAACACAATTACCTTATGCCGCCTTTGGTGGAGTATTAACGTTCTTTCTATATGTTTTTTATGGTTTATTTTTCCTCTAAATTTAACTGATTAAAGTTGAGAATGAGTCAATGAATATAAAATTACTGCTTATAATCGCAACGGTGCTATTAATGCAGCCTAGCGCATATTGTTCGACTAAGGTACTTAGTGCTCAAGAAGTTGATCGAATAGTTAATCGTGCAATGGAAAAATTTTCAGTACTTGGTGTTGCGGTTGGCATTACACAAAACGGTAAAGTTTTATTGAGTAAAGGTTACGGTTTAAATAATGTTAATACTGCTCAAAAAATTAATGACTTGACCCTTTTTAAAATTGCTTCAACAACCAAAGCATTTACAGCAGCAGCTTTAGCCATATTGGTCGATCAGGGTAAGCTTAAGTGGGACAGTAAAGTCGTAGATATCATTCCCAATTTTGCTTTATATGATCCTTGGGTAACTAAAGAATTCACCATTATTGACTTACTAACTCACCGCAGTGGCTTAGCACGCTATGCTGGCGATCTTATGTTATGGCCTGAGCCCGCAGGTTTTAGTCGTGATGAAATAATCAATAATATAAAATTTTTAAAACCCGCTTCAAGTTTCAGAAGTGAATATGCTTACGATAATTTACTCTATATTGTCGCTGGTGAAATTATTCCTCACCTTACAGGACAATCTTGGGAAGACTTTGTTGAGCAAAATATTTTTCACGTGTTAGGAATGAACAATTGTTTTGCTGGCCCCGTAGATAAAAATTTTATGGCAAATATCGCTCAACCTCATGGTCTGATAGACAACACACTACAAGTTATCGAACGAAG
Source organism: Colwellia sp. (assembly GCA_037132835.1). Taxonomy (GTDB): domain Bacteria; phylum Pseudomonadota; class Gammaproteobacteria; order Enterobacterales; family Alteromonadaceae; genus Colwellia. The sequence goes on from JBAHZW010000144.1 coordinate 2,518, forward strand.
TCAAACCTATGATAAATACAGCGTTTTAGCTGCAGCTGGCGGTATAAAGTGTAGTGTGAAGGATTTATTAAACTGGGTAGAAACTCAGCTTAATAGAGGCTTATCAAAAAAAGGGGTTAGACTGTTTAGTGAAAAGCAGAGCGAAATAATGTGGCAACCGCAGACTATCTTATCTGTTTCGAAAGAAGAAAAAACACTCGATAACACCAATTTTAAATCGTATGGCCTTGGTTGGCGATTAGCTGACATGCATGGCTTTAAACGTGTTTCACATACAGGTTCACTCTCTGGTAATATTTCAATGATCACCATGATCCCTGAATTGAACCTAGGAGTAATCGTTTTACTCAATCAAAATGCATATCATGCACGAAAAGCTATTATGGATAGTATTGTTAAATCGTTTATGCAAGTGAAAAAGCTTGATTGGATTGATATTCATTTCAAAAAGCGCCAAAAAAGATTACAAAACATTCAGCAAGAGCAAGCAAAAAATAAACGGATCACAAAAGAAGAGACAACAAAAATCGGCAAATCATCAATCTCTTTATCAAGTTTTATTGGTACTTACCAAGACCCGTGGTTTGGTCAAGTGAATATTAGCATTATAGATGAGCAACTCTATTTCCAATCATTAAAATCAATTCGTATGAAAGGAAAGATGACGGTAAAAGGTCAAGAGCATTTTTTAGTTCGCTGGGATGACAGAACTTTAGAAGCCGACGCGGTTGTAAATTTTAATCTTGATTCAAGCAATAATGCACAAGGATTTACGATGGAACCAAATTCATCAACAGTAGATGCCAGTTTTGACTACATTGATTTAATTTTTACTCGAATTATAAAAGATTAGCGCATTATTATTAATGGCGTACAAATTACTGTCATTATTTTTCACTAAATTTGCGCTTTAATTGCACAATTAATTGTCTATAAAGGTGTAATATTAAAAGGTATCGCTTAGGACGTGCTTTGATAACAATGGCACATATGAATCATTAATTTAATTAGATCTTAAATGAAAAACAATATCAACATAGTCAAGAAAAACAGTTTTCGCAAAGTATTAAAAGTACCATTGATTATAATATGTTATCTCTTATTAATGAGCTGCACATCATCCTCTTTGCCTATTGAAACTATGTATTCAAAGAATCAGGGACAACGAATTAAATTTTTAATCATGCATTACACTGCGGTTGATTATCAAGGATCTGTCGAAGAATTAGTGAACAATAACCGCGTAAGTTCGCACTATTTATTACCTGAAAGCCACGATAAATCTTACTTTGAAGACGAGTTGAAAGTACTCAAACTGGTCAATGAAGATAAACTCGCTTGGCACGCTGGAAAAAGCTATTGGCAAGGGAGGAGGAGCATCAATGATCAATCAATAGGCATTGAAATCGTTAATGTCCCTATATGCGAACGGCTAAATAAGGAAAAAAACAGGCTCATACAAGGGCAAGATATTGCTTCAGAGCAAATGTGTTTTTATCCTGATTACGATCCTAAACAAATAGAGCTACTTGTAGAACTGTCAAAACAAATTTTAAAAAACAATCCGGGTATCTCCCCTACTCATATTGTTGGTCATAGTGATATAACACCTGAAAGAAAAGGTGATCCTGGCCCTCGATTTCCTTGGCATCAACTATATAAAGAAGGTATTGGTGCTTGGTATGAACAAGAGACTGTTATTAAATATTGGCAGCTATTTCAACAACAATTACCTAATATTGGCTTAGTACAGAAAGCGCTAAATGATTATGGCTACGGCATCATTGAAACAGGCGAGTTTGACAGTCAAACTCAAGCGGTATTACATGCTTTTCAAACACATTTCATTCCTTGGAATATTACCGATAGCCTTGATGAACAGACAGTTTCAACCTTATTTGCTTTAGTAGAAAAATACATGCCCGAACATGTAGAGACTCTAGTTAGCCGTTATCAGCAAGAGTTATCATCCACAGATAAGCCGCACGTTGCGCGAGTAAAACATGGTCAAATTGATCAACGCTATCCACAGAAAAATCGCAGTAGCCGTGAATTAGTAAATGATCGAGCGATTTTTAAAGGCTACCAAGCTCGTGGAAATATTATCATTGAGAATCATAATGCTACGTCTGCAGATATCTATATTAATGGCAACAAACTCAATATTGCTGACCCACTTCAGGCCTACAATACATACCAATATAGCTTGGCAAAGCGTACTAAAGATGGTGATAACACTTTCCGAGTTGAAAATATACTACCTGAGAATGCACAGTTAAATATCACTATTCCTTACCCCATTTTAACAGATGAAAGTTCACTCCATCAACAACGTTTTATTAAAGTAGATACTTTGATCAACGACGACGTTAAACAAGGATTTCCTGGTGCGGTATTAGTTGTCATTAAAGATGGAAAAATAATCAAAAATAGTGCCTATGGTTACGCTAGAAAATATGCTGATGGTGGCGAGTTATTAACAACACCCGTTAACATGACCACTGATACGCTATTCGACATAGCCTCAAATACTAAAATGTTCGCCACTAATTTTGCCTTGATGAAACTTGTCAGTGAGGGCAAGTTAGATGTTAGTCTGCCAATAAATCATTATTTGCCGTCTTATCGTGGCGCTGGGCGTGAACTACGCACCGTTAAAGACATCCTAACCCATAACGCTGGTTACTCTCCACAGGTGCGATTTTTTACCAAAGACAATTATCTTGGCAGCCAATTTTTCTCACAAAATCCCCAACGAACTAAAGAGTTGATCCTCACTAAAGTTCCCTTCGAGGTTGGTCGCTCGACCAAACGAATGTATAGCGATACTGATTATATGCTGCTAGGTATGATCATAGAAAAAATAACAGGGATGGATTTAGACAAATTTGTTGAATACGATATTTATAATCCACTCGGTTTAAAAAACACTGTCTTTAATCCACTACAAAAAGGCTTTCGAAAAAATCAATTTGCGGCCACTGAAATACACGGAACCACTCGTGGTCACCGCGTCGATTTTGCCAATGTGCGTACTTACGTTTTGCAAGGTGAAGTACACGATGAAAAAGCCTTTCATTCATTTGCAGGGGTTGCCGGTCACGCAGGCTTATTCTCCACAGGAAAAGAACTTGCGGTATTAAGCCAAGTATTGTTAAATCGTGGCGGCTATGCCGAAAAACGATTATTTTCAGGTAACATCATCGATCAATTTATTAAGCCTGATGATGGTAACGGTACGTACGGTTTAGGATGGCGACGGGCATATAATGGCGATCTAAAATGGCATTTCGGACCCTATGCCAGCAGCTCAGCCTACGGACATACCGGTTGGACAGGTACAGTGACCGTAATAGACCCCGAACATGATTTAGCGATTATTTTATTAACCAATGCCCGCCACAGTGAAATTGAAGGTGACGATAAAGATTATCAGTTTACTGGCAAACAATTTGAAACGGGAAAATACGGTAGTGTCATTTCGTTAGTTTATGAAGCCGTACTGAATCATTAACAGACAAAAAACACTAAAGCCTCAGCCTCGATATCTTTTTTTAAAGGCTTTAGTGTCGTAGTATTCCATATCAAAAAATGATCCTATAGACGGCATAGTCGACATTAGCGCAAACAAAACATGTGTAAATGTAAGCACTATATCAAATAAATATTGTACTGTTATCAGGGCTGCGCTTGTTTTAAATTTCAACAGTTTAGTAGTTCAACACTCCCCTAAGCATGCTATAAACGTTTCGGCTCGTACATATAAAAATGCTCGTTATATCAATAACGAGCATTTTAGTACCTAAAATTTTAACTGTGGCATTGGTATTACTTAAAATTCAATACTTACACTCATCTGAACACGACGTGGGTCATAAGAACTTCTCGCCTCGCCAAAAGTATCACTTGACGCATATGGGTTCATATTATAGCCCGTTTGATTGTCAAATATATTAAATACATCTGCTTGGAATTTCACCGTATATGCTTCTGCAATCTGCCAATCTTGGGTGTAATTCAAATCAACTTGCCAGTGACTTGAGCTTCGACGAGAGCCTGCAGTTTCTGCAAAACGAATGGTTGAGCTTGAATAGCCATATAAAGTGCCATCCCATTTTTCCCAGGTATCTCCCGATTGGTATAAAGCGTAAAAACCAACTTGTGCTTCCCAGTCTAGCGTGTAATAACCAAACATTTTAAAGACATGGGGCTTATCACCAGATAGATCGCCATCTTTACCATCCCAAAGTTGACGTCCTTTACCATCGGCCAGCATCGATGAACCAATAAATAAGTTAGCATCACTATTACTGGCAACGTTATCCGCATCAAAGTTACCGTAATAATGACTGTAAACATAAGACGCATTTAAATAAAAGCGTTCAGTCTGCCACTCAGCTTCAATACTTGCTTCCCAATACTTAGTATAAGAATCATCAAGCTCAGCAATAACATACG
>JBAHZW010000024.1:0-8300 GCA_037132835.1 Colwellia sp.
GTCTGAAAGATTCGGCTAAAAGCATTTTTTTCATTGTTGAGTCGTGTTTGCGTAGAATGACTAGGCTACACGCGACTCGCCGCGAATAAAACGCTTTTAGCTCGAACAAAATTTAACCGCGAAAGATCAACAACCCCTAGGGTTATTAAGTGATTGGCGCATTATTTATTCGTATTTCGTTTATGGAAAGGTCTCGGGATTTAACAGCCGTAACTTGGCAACAGAGCTTTTGACTTATTGTTGTTGGAATCGTTAACGTTTGTTAAGCTAGTTAGGTCAAAATATACAAATTTAGCAAATATTATAAGGATTATAACGATGGCAGCGTTGACCATTAAACAAGTGCTAAACAGAGCAGTATTTTTCTTGTGTTTTTTTTTATTATCATCGTGCGCAACAGCAGATAAAGTTGTTCTTGGCCAAGCGAAATCAGAGTGGGATTTTGATCACGAGCTGCAATTTAAAAAAACGCAATTTGATGATAACCACTATACATTAGAGGTGATCACCCGTAGAAATGTTAGCTTTGAACGTATGTCGGCATTTTTATTGCGGCGGAGTTATTTAATTTGTGGCGGTTATGGTTACCAGTTAACCCTTATTAAAGGTGTTGAGAGTTTTGACACCAAACGTGCATCACCTAACTTAATTATGGCTAACCTAACAGCCAAGCTTGAGTGTCCAGCCAGTTCATTAACGCCAGTCTGATTTTACCAAGAGTAAATGATAAATAAAAAAGGATTACTGCTTTAAAACAGTAACCCTTTTTCATTTATATGAGCTTATATCCACTTATTTCATTGTGTTTTATGAAATAAGCTAGCGCTTAGCTAGGATCAGCAATGTTCACTGCCACAGCACCTGTTGTTTGAGTTGTCATCGCTTCTATTGGTGGCGCGAAGTCGGTAAGGTGTATACCCTCTACTGCGCTCTTGTACTCTTTAATTGAAGGGAAGCGACCAAGCATGGTTGCCAGTACCACTAAAGGGGTCGAGCCAAGTAGTGACTCACCTTTTTTCTCTGCGGTATCCTCAACAACACGGCCTTGGAATAAGCGTGTTGAGGTGGCAATAACCGTGTCACCTGGTTCAGCTTTCTCTTGATTACCCATACATAAGTTACAACCTGGGCGCTCTAAATACATGATGTTTTCATACTTAGTACGTGCAGCTTCTTTAGGGTTACTGTCATCAAATTCAAAACCTGAATATTTCTCAAGAATTGCCCAGTCGCCTTCTGCTTTAAGCTCATCAACAATATTGTACGTTGGTGGCGCGATAACTAATGGTGCTTTAAATTCAATCTTCTTACCTTGTGCTTCCATGTTGCGTAACATTTGCGCGATAATTTGCATATCACCTTTGTGAACCATACAAGAGCCCACAAAACCTAAGTCAACTGGCTTATCACTGTAATATGAAACAGGACGTATAACGTCATGGGTATAACGCTTAGATACGTCATCATTGTTTACATCAGGATCAGCAATCATTGGCTCGTCGATAACATCTAAGTCTACAACAACTTCTGCATAGTATTTAGCATTGTCATCGGGTGTTAATGCACGCTTAGTACCTGACTGGATTTCTTCGATACGCTTGTCAGCTAAAGTGATTAAACCCTTAAGGGTTTTCGCTTCATTTTCCATACCTTTATCAATCATGATTTGGATACGGCTCTTGGCGATTTCTAGTGATTCAATCAATATTTCATCTTGAGAGATACAGATAGAACCTTTTGCCTTCATTTCAGCAGTCCAGTCAGTGAAGGTAAATGCTTGGTCAGCCAATAAAGTACCTATGTGTACTTCGATTACACGGCCTTGGAAAACATTTTCGCCGAATTGCTTCAGCATTTGCGCTTGCGTCGAGTGCACCACATCACGGAAATCCATGTGGCTTTTCATATGGCCTTTGAACGTTACTTTTACAGACTCAGGGATAAGCATAGTTGCTTCACCTGTCGCCAGTGCTAAGGCAACTGTACCTGAATCGGCACCAAAGGCTACCCCTTTAGACATACGTGTATGTGAGTCACCACCAATGATGATTGCTGAATCATCAATAGTAATATCATTCAATACCTTGTGGATTACGTCGGTCATTGCATGGTAAACACCTTTGGGATCACGTGCAGTGATAAGACCAAACTTGTTCATAAAGCTCATGAGCTTAGGGATATTTGCTTGTGCTTTTTTATCCCATACTGATGCCGTATGACAACCTGATTGATAAGCACCATCAACAATGGGTGAGATAACTGTTGCCGCCATAGACTCTAATTCTTGAGACGTCATTAACCCCGTCGTATCTTGTGAGCCAACGATATTTACTGTGACACGAACGTCAGAGCCAGCGTGAAGGTCAGTTTCAGAAGTAACACCGACAGCATTTTTGTTGAATATTTTTTCAACTGCCGTTAAACCTTGGCCTTTGTGAGAAATTTCTTGTGAAGGAGCAAATACCTGCTCTATTGCTACGCCAAGTGTTTCAGAGGCAAAAGCCTGTAATTTTTTACCAAAAACGATGGCGTAAGAACCGCCTGCTTTCATAAACTCAACGGATTGAGGAGTGAAGGCTGAAGAAACATCAGCAAGCTCTTTATCGCCGTTGTATAATTTTTTCTCTTTAGTCTTAATGGTAAGTACAGTACCTGTTGCTACCGAGTAGGTTTGCTCAAGTATGGGATCACCATTTTTATCAAGTACAGCATTACCGTCAGCATCAAGCTTTTTAACCCAGTTTTTAAGGTCAAGACCGATACCACCCGTTACACCCACCGTTGTTAAGAAAATGGGTGAAATACCATTAGTACCCGCAACAACTGGCGCAAAGTTAACAAATGGAATATAAGGGCTTGCTTGTTTACCGGCCCATAAAGCAACATTGTTAACACCTGACATACGCGATGAACCAACACCCATAGTGCCCTTTTCAGCGATTAACATCACTTTTTTGCCTGGATGTGATTTTTGAAGTTCTTGGATCTCAGCTTGTGCTTCAGGAGATATTAAACACTTACCGTGTAATTCACGGTCTGAACGCGAGTGAGCTTGGTTACCAGGCGATAATAAATCGGTAGAGATATCACCTTCACCCGCAATGTAAGTTACTACGTCGATTGTTTCATCAATTTCAGGAAGCTTGGTGAAAAAGTCTGCTCTGGCGTAGCTTTCAAGAATATCTTTAGCAATTTCATTATCTGCTTTAAACGCTGTTGCAAGTCGTTCTGTATCTGCATCGTACAAAAATACTTGGGTTTTTAAGACGTCGGCTGCTGATTTTGCAATTGAAGCATCATCAGAAAGTGCTAAGTCAAGTAGCACCTTAACTGAAGGGCCGCCTTTCATATGAGATAATAGTTCAAAAGCAAAGGTAGGTGAAATTTCTGCTACGACGGCTTCAGCAAGAATAATTTCTTTTAAAAATATCGCTTTAACACCAGCGGCGCTCGTTGTGCCTGGTAAGGTGTTATAGATGAAAAAGTTAAGTGAATCTGCTCGGTACTCATTTTCTAACTCTTTAATTTGAGCAATGATTTCTGTTAATAACTCAGCACCATCAATGGGCAAAGGAGCTAATCCTAACGCTTCTTTACGGTTTTTAATTTCTGCTATATATTCTAAATACAGGCTCATGCGACACTCTCTCTAGCTCTAGCTATAAATACGCTAATAATATTGTCATTAGCAGGGACAAATTTTATGTTTAGTTTACCTGATTTTCTATTGACTACTAAATCATTTGGTTAAATAAGCGCTATTCATATTACTTATAGTTTATCGAAACCGTAGTTATATAAGTTATATTGCCCTGCTGTGAATTATAGCCCTGTGTGGAAGGTAGACTCGCATGGTACATCATTAAAGGGCTCTGGTTTAAGTCGAGCTGTGTTCTCATCTGAGTGTCGGAGCCTAACAAACCCAAGATTGTAACCTGATCTCTGCAGAGTTAAATGGTTTGGAACCCAGAAAAATTGATTGAAGCGGAGTAAAGATTTGCCATTGGCAATTAAGAAGAATTACTTGATGATTTATTGCGGGCTGCTTGGTTGTTCATGATCTTGATATTATCTACACTTTCAGTTGGTTAGGCTATATGTTTATGTTGTCAACCTCTAGTAGTCCGTTTAAACATAAAAAACACATTAAAAATATTTTTATTGGACTTGAGTAGCATAACTAGTTAATATTATTACTGAAATTTTAGTTAGTAATATAATCTCCTTCTCATGTACTGATTTAACAAGGGTTGTATTTATGTTTCAATCAATCTCCATCCGCATAAAATTATTTGCATTTCCTCTCCTTTTTGCTGTTGCAATGATGGGCGAAGTGATTCTTGTCACCACCTCATTACAGCAAAATAATGCTGATGCACTGATTGTAAATATTGCTGGTCGACAACGCATGCTAACTAAAAAGTTTTCTGCTGAAGAGCTATATAAAAAAGATTTACAAAGACAGAGTTTTCCAAGTATTTTAAATGCTGATAAAACGGCAGACCTTTACCGAGTATCACTTGCTGCTTTGCAACAAGGCGGGGAAACTTATTCAGATTTAGCAATGAAAAAAGCGATTATATTACCTAAACCTAATCATAAGCCGTTTATAAATCAACTAAGGAAAGTTGAATTACTATGGAATGAACAGCTCAAAGCAGCAGAAAAAGAACAGAATAACCCTTCTGAAGTGAATGCGAGTGCTTTTTTAACGATCAACCATAAATCTATGGCTGCAATGGATAAAGCCGTGTTAATTTATGTCCAACATGCGGAACAAAAACTCAATAATTTAACAAGAAAGAGTATTATTTTGGCTGTTACTATGTCTTTTATCAGCTTTATGCTGGCATGGCTCGTGATTAGAGATATTACGAAGCCAATTAATAGGCTGGTCTCAATTACCCGTAAAATTAGTAAAGGAAATCTAAAGCCTACCGCTGAACTGGATGATATTATCAGTAAAAATGAATTAGGCTTATTAGCGCATCATATTGAATTGATGCGTGAATCTTTACAATATGCACTAAGACAAATCCAGCAAGCTTCAAGTAGCATACAGCAGTCCTCAACTCAAGTGTCTGAATTATCATCACAAATAAGCCAAGCTAACCGCCAAGAACAGCAATGTTTTTCCGATATGAACAACAACACTATCACTTTAGAAGAGTCAACCGTACGCTTGGGTGAAATTACTGCGGATACTTTAATTAAGGTTACTGAGTGTAACGGACTTTCTACTAATGTTTCTAGCTTGATTAGTGAGAACATTGTGATGATGACGACGACTGCAGAGCAAACCAGCAAAGCGAGTAACTTAATTAAAGCGCTAAGCCATACCGCAGAAAAAGTTTACGGTATTGTTGATTCTATTCACGCAATATCTGAGCAAACTAATTTACTCGCATTAAATGCTGCCATTGAAGCCGCTCGAGCTGGTGAACAGGGCAGAGGTTTTGCCGTTGTTGCCGATGAAGTACGAAATTTAGCCGCACGAACAGGACAATCCACCAACGAAATATCAATACTTATCACACAATTAACTGATGGAGTACAACAAGTAGTTAGCAGCATGGAGGAGGTGGAAGGTAAGGTCAAACAGAGCCGTGAAACGTCCATAATAACGGGGAAAAGTATTACTGAAGTGACCGAGAATATTCAATTAGTTGCTCAAGCGCAGCAAAAGATTGATGAGCAAGTGGAGAGTCAAAGTACACATCTAACTATCCTTAAAGAAACCCAAAAAGAACTGCAAGTTATTATCGAAGATAGTCATATAAAATCAGCAACTTCTTCTTTGGTTGCTGATCAGCTATCCAAGGTATCATGTAGCATCACTGATTTGTTAAACCAATTTTTAATTGAAGTAACGTTAAGAGCAGAATTGAAAAAAAGCAAGGAACACCGCAATTACCCACGTTTGTCTACAGGCTTGCACTTCACCTTGACACAAAATCAGCAAAAATCCCAAGGTTTAACTGAGAATATTAGCTTAGGGGGCGTAAAGCTATTGGTACCAAGTAGTTTAAAGCTAGATGTTGAGAAACCAGTAAAGTTACAATTATCTTATCTATTTAATGGTACTAATAAGCACTTAGATATATTAGGAAGCATCATTAAAAATATCACTACAGAAAAACAAGGTCTACAGTTACATATTAAATTTAAAAAAATAAATACAGCACAAAAAAATGCCTTAACTGAAATATTTGAAGAACAGGGATTAGAATGTGACTTTGACAAGAGTCAATTTACTTAAGATATATACCGAGTCTAGGTAGAATAAACGTCCTTTTTCGTCATATCTAAAATGGACACTAATGGTCCATTCTATTTTTATCGACAGGTAAAAATAAAGCCACCTTAACCCTAGTAATCATCACGAACCTATGGTGGTTAACTCTAATGCTTTGAGTAAAGCTTCACTCGTATCAAAAGTGACTATATCGACAATTTTAAGCTTATCTAATCTGATCAATGTCGCCTTATCGGCCTCACTGGGTAATGCCTTCGTCACATCACCTTCTCTATCCAAGCCCATGGAAAAAGGTAGATCTTTCATTTGAGGAATAGCCACGAATCTAGCAATAAGTGAGGGCATACCACTGATATCTGCTACATACACTAAGTTATCTAGACTTTCTTGATTAGTGGCCTGAAGCTTTTCGAGTGCTTCTTTGATGATATCCCCACCTTTCATATTACGACTAAAGAGCAGAACCTGAGTAACAGAAGTTATAGTTACTTTATTTTCAAATTGATCTTGAAGTGTCATTGGTACAATCAACTCTCCCTCGGTATAGAATGATGCATAAGCAATGCTTGCAAATAAGGTACTGATGGTGAAAATAAATGCTCTCATGATTTAACTCCTAAATGTTAACTATTAAGAGATACAGGCTATCCTATCCTTAAGACTATAGGTAGAATAAACGTTCTTTTTCGTCATATCTAAAATTTCAGGCAATAAAATCACTTTAAAGCCAAGCGAAAATCGCGTGGGTTAATACTTTTATTCTTATCGTGTTTAAATAAGCCCATTGCTCTTTGTTTCATTACATTAAATTTATAACGATTTTGCCGTAGCACATAAATCCAGCCAGCCCAAATAGAGGTGGTTTATTATAACGACTAATATATAATCCCCTTCACCCTAATTATCGAGTAAAATATGAAAAGACAGCAAGGTTTTACTTTAATTGAATTAGTGGTTGTTATCGTTATTTTAGCGATTATTGGTGCCGTAGCGCTACCAAAGTTTATAAACCTATCATCTGATGCGAAAGCAGCTCTCGTATTGGATTTGGCCGGTATGATAAAGTCTGCGAATAACCTCGTTTATTCTAAGTCTGTCATGGCAGGTAATGATGATCAATTTAAGGATCCAGATGATGAGGATAAGCCCTATGTCCTCAATTCGGCAGGTGAACCGATAAAGATAAGTAGAGGTCATGTTTTAGCTGAGTGGAACAATGCTCTCCAGAACTCATTAGATATCGATGCGATTTATGCTAATGACTCTGACGGTTCAACATGGATTTATAGAGTATGGACTAATGGGTCAATCATTTTTTCCCCACCAGGTGAGATGGAAATAAATTCCAATTGTAATGTGACCTATTATAATGATCCTGAAACGACCGAAGATATATATTTAGAAACAGATACAGATGGTTGCTAGTGGTTGAGATTTTTAATGGCTCCAACGCCAACATTGTCTTTTCAATTATTTGTGCGCTTTATCGTTTGCGAGCAATAAAATTCTTTCAAGCTCTTAGCTTCTTTCTCGCCTACAAGGGACTGTTTTCAAAAATCCCAGCTAATAACGGTGATTGTCTTAGTTAATTCATCTTTACAAGGCTAGACCCTATCAGGCTCAGAATAATTAACAGGTAAGCGTATGTCGTTTATTGCTGAGTGCTAGCAAACAACAAGAGACAATGCTATTTAAATAAGCTTGAGCCAATATTAACCTTTGCTAATATTGGCTCTCAAGAGAAAGCTAGGCGAAGCTATTTAAGAAGAAAGGGATTATGATTGCATTGACTAAATCGATAAAAAATGCACACACTAAAGGCACAATAATAAAAGCTTGCTTTGAGTAGCCATATTTCTGCGCGACAGCAGACATATTTGCCATTGCCGTTGGCGTTGAGCCTAACGAAATCCCACCAAAACCAGAACAAACCACAGCGGCATCGTAGGTTTTACCCATGGCAGGAAAGACGATAAATAAGTTCACTAAAATAGCAATAATAAACTGCACCCCTAGAATAGCAAAAATTGGCCCAGCTAAATCT